>CALXEY010000019.1 GCA_944387455.1 uncultured Clostridia bacterium | reverse complement strand
AAAAATACATATTAGAAATGAATACCACTAAAACCGACGGATATAACGAAGGACTAGAACAAGGTCAAAAATTAGGTCTTGAACAAGGTCAAAAATTAGGTGAAATAAACGAAAAAAAAGAAATTGCGAAAAAATTAAAACAGAAAAATATAACTTTAGAAGAAATATCAGAAATAACAGGGTTATCTATAGAAGAAATTAAAAAGTTATAATTTATAAAAACTAGAAAGTTTTAAAAGTCTTTCTAGTTTTTTTATTTATATTTTGTAATTATTTTTCAGTATTTATTTTTGCATATTTCTTTAATTTTTCGTAAACAAGACGATTTATTGTACCTGCTGGGAAATGACCTTCTTTGTCTTTTTTACCAGCTGGAACACCTGTTAAAACTTCAATTCCTTCTTCAATTGTAGAAACAGCATATATGTGGAATTTTTTATTTTTAACAGCATCTATTATTTCATCAGATAATTGTAAATTATCTATATTTTGTACTGGTATCATAACACCGTGTGAACCGTCTAAACCACGAACTTTACATACTTGGAAATAACCTTCTATTTTCTCATTTACACCACCAATTGGTTGTATTTGTCCTTTTTGGTTTACTGAACCAGTAACTGCTATTGCTTGGTTTATTGGTATTCCAGATAAACTAGAAAGAAGTCCATAAAGTTCAGTACTAGAAGCACTATCACCATCTACACCATTATATAATTGTTCAAAACAAATACTTGCTGTTAAACATAATGGCATATCTTGTGCAAACATTTCTCCTAAATATCCAGTAAGTATAAGTACACCTTTTGAGTGTGAAGGTCCAGATATTTCAACTTCTCTTTCTATATTTACAATACCATTTTTTCCAGTGTAAGTGTTAACTGTGATTTTTGCAGGCTTACCAAAAGTGTAATCTCCAACAGACATAACTGTAAGTCCATTTAATTGTCCTACTTTATAACCAGATGTATCTATTAAAAGAGTATTTTCTTTAATCATTTCTAAATATTTTTCATCATATTTTTTAACTCTTTCAACTCTTTCTTCTAATGCTTTATCAATGTATTTTTCTGTAACTACTTTAGATTTTGAAAGTTTTGCCCAGGTTGCAGCTTCTCCTACTACTTGCATTAAATCATCAAATCTTGTTGAAACTTTGCTATGGCTTCCTGCAAGTTTAGAAGAGTACTCAACTAAACGAGCCATACCTGTTTTATCAAGTTCTGGTAATTCTTGATGCTGACAAAAACCGTGAATTATTTGTGCAAGTTTATTTAAGTTTTCGTCACTAATTTTAGCTGATTCTTCAAATTCTACTTTTATTTTAAATAGTTTTCTAAAATCAGAGTCCATAGCAAGTAATGTTTGGTATATACTACTATTTCCTATTAATATTACTTTTAAATTAAGTGGAATAGGTTCTGGTTTTAAAGAAATTAATGTCATTGCAGCACGTTGTTCATTTGCATTTTCTATTCCTAATTCTTTAATTCTTAATGCTTTTTTCAAAGCTTCATAACAAATTCCATTTGCTAATAAATCTTTTGCTTGGAAGATTATATATCCACCATTTGCTTGTTGCATAAGACCTGCTTTTAACATTGTATGGTCTGTTTTTAATGCACCATAATAGTTTTCATATTCAAGTGTTCCAAATATATTATTATAAGAGTAGTTAGAGTCCATAATAACAGGTGCTCCTTCTCTATTTGAGTTATCTACAAATAGATTTACTCTATAATTTAAACAAGGGTCTGGTTTTCTCATTGCTGGGTTTGGTGGCATTTGTTGTGGTTGTTTTGTTGGGTCTTCTAAAAATGTTGGTATATTTTTTAATACATCTGTTTTTACATCATTTAAGAATTTGTTTATTTTTTTATTTCTTTTATATTTAGATTTTAAGTAATTAATATGAACATTTACTGTAAGAAGTGCTACATTTGATTGCCATTCTGATATTTTTTTATCTGATGCACGTTCTATTTCTTTTATTTGTGAGATTACGTTCATTATTTGTTCTTGTACTAATACAGATTTTTCTTCATATTCTTTTTTTACTTCTTCATCTAATTTATCAAATTCTTCTTCTTCTATTACTTGACCATTAACTATTGGCATCATATAAATACCATTTTGTGCAGTTTTTACTTGGAAATTGTGTTTTGATGCGTCTTGGTTTAATTTCTCAAGTAGGGCTGTTCTTTTTTGTTCAAATTCTTGTTTTATTAAAGCTTTTTCTTTTTCAAAGTCATCATTATTAAATGTATTTCTAATATCTTTTCTTATTTCTTTAATAAACCCTTCCATTGCTTCTTTAAATTCTTTTCCTTGTCCTGCTGGTAGTTCTACTGCTATTGGTTCATTTGGGTTATCAAAATTATAGATATAACACCAATCAGAAGGTACTTTTTTCTTTGAAGCTATTTTGTTTAAATAATTTTTTGTATATAAAGTTTTTCCAACTCCACTTGGTCCTTCAAGATATAAGTTATAACCTTTTACATCTACTTGCAGACCAAATTCTAATGCTTTTATTCCTCTTTCTTGCCCAATTCCTTCTTCTATTGTGTCTAAGTCTCCTGTTGTTTCAAAGTTAAATACATTTGGGTTACACGTCATTTTTAATTCTTTATAATTTAATTCATTTTTGTTTTTCATTTGTTTCCTCCATATTTTTTTCTTATTATATCCAGTATATTGTTATTTTATATTAGTTAACTAAAAAAGTAAATAAATTTTAAAAAAATAAATAAAAAATCATTTTACTTTTATTTGTACAAAAGTATCAACAGAGTCAGAAAAAATTTTTTTATCAGTAATTGTATATGTGATATTTGGTATTAGTTCTAATATTTGTATTAATTCTTCTTTACTAATATATGTAATTCCGCCTATTTCATCTTTATTTAAGTAATTTTGTGAATCTTTATCTATTTTAGTAATTACATTAAATAATACATATTTATTTGAACAACAAACCATCTTTTTTATGAATTCTAATAGATATTTATTATAATTACTTGTTCTAGAAACTAATACTCCAACTGCTAGCACATAATCGTATTTTTCTTTTATTTTAATTTCATCTAGAATAAAATTGCCTTCTATAAAATTGTAATTATCATATTTCTTTTTACAATATTTTATAAATTCTTTTACTAAATCAATTCCTAGATAGTTTCCTATTATAATATTATTTTCTTTAAGGTAGTCTATTAAAAAGGCTATTCCACAGCCTATATCTAAAAAAGATGAGTTATTATTTATTTGTATACCAGAAAATAATTCATCAAAAAACAGTTTTACATATTTTTTATCTCTATATGCAAGTGATTTTGAAAAGTCATTTTTTTCTATTTTTCCAGCATAAGATTTAATTATTTCTAATGAATCTTTTTCCCAATTTTTCTCAATCATTTTAACCCCCTATTAAATTTCTAAAATTTTTATTTTTTATATTATAATACATTTTTTTTATCAATTAAATATAGTTTTTAAAACTTTCTAATAATAAAAAAATTTGATATAAGGTATTTACAAAAATATTATTTATGTGTAAAATAATTTTGTACAAATATTATCTTTTTATTAAAAGGTTATAAAAAAATAGTAGAGTACTTTGAAAATTAAATATCTATAAATATCTTTGTTTAATAGTTAAGGGAAATACTATTTTTAGATAATTTTTTAATGAAGAAATTTTATTTCTTATTTTTTTAAACCTAAAGCACGACATAAATGACGTGTAAAACTAACAAAAACTATTAAATATTAAAGTATAAATAAGAAAAATAAGGAAACAATTATACTAAAGAGAGGAGAAAAAATTATGATTTTAAATTACAGAAAAAACAAAGGTATTACATTAATTGCACTTGTTATAACTATTATCATTTTACTAATATTGAACTAAATGAATATAGAAAGAGGTTAAAAGGAAAAAGAATAGAAAAAATAGATAAAGAAAAGATAGAAAGATATTCAAAAAGATATGATGAGATAATAGAAGAAGGATATAAAGAAAATAAAAAAATAAAATCAAAATATATAAGGCAAGATGAGCAAAAATTATTAAATAGGTTAAAGAAATATAAAGAAAATCATTTAAAGTTTCTTTATGATTTTAATGTGCCATTTGATAATAACTTAGCAGAAAGAGATTTAAGAAATTTTAAAATAAAATTAAAAGTATCAGGACGATTTAATAGTATGGAAGGAATGAAAGTATATTCGAATATAAGAAGTATAATAGTAACATTCAAGAAACAAGGAAAAAATTTCTATGAAGCAATAAATAATATATACAAGAATATCCCAGTTAGCATATAGGCTAATTAGGATATTTTTTATTACTTAAGTCTGAACAGTAACAAAAATAATAAAAAAATAAAATTATTTTCACATAAGGTATTTACAAATATCATATTTATATGTAAAATAAATATATAAAAGCACAATAAAGATAGCACAAATAAAAATAAATGGTATAAAATTACCAAAAAAAATAAATACTAAAACAAATGAAAAGAGGAAAAAGTAGATGACTAGAACAGTTGAAAGTCTTGTGGCTGTACACACACACACACACAAGTAGATTATTAATAAATAATAATATATTAAAGATAATAAAAAAGATAGTAATAAGAGCCTAGAAAATAGGTTTTTATTGCTATCTTTTTATGTTAAAAAAAGAAAACAAAAGAAAGAGAATAAAAAATAGAAAGGGAGAAAAAAGAGATGAAAGAAAATGAAATGGAAGAAAAGAAAATTAAAAGCAAAAAAGAAAAACTAAACAAGAAATTAAAAAACAAACAAGGAATTACACTTATTGCTTTAATTGTTACAATAATAGTTTTATTAATATTAGCGGGAGTTTCAATTGCAATGCTAACAGGAGATAATGGAATACTTACACAAGCACAAAATGCAAAAAATAGAACAGAGAAAGCAACGTTAGAGGAAAAAATAAAATTATTAGCAACAGAAACGATAATTAATGAACAAACAGGTGAAAGTGGAGAAATGACAGCACAAGAATTAGAAGATAAACTAAATGAACAAGGAGAAAATGTATTAGTAGTACAATGGGATAAATATATAATATTTGACTTAGATGAAAATAAAGAATACAGAGTAATGAGTGATGGAAACGTTGAATATTGGAAAGACAATACAATGGGAAATATATTAAAGAACATTACAGATGTAGATAGTACGTTAATAGGTAAAGATAGTCAGAACAAAAATATAGTTGGAGTAGATTATGAAGGAAATCCAGTAAATATGAATTTCTGGGAATGCACTTTATATGATGGAACTTATGCATTAAATGATTTACTATCATTAACTAGTAAAAATGATAGTGATTTTACTTCAGGATATATAGCAGATGAAGATGGAGATAGAGAAATAGATATAGAAGAAGATGGATCTATAAAAGGAACAATGCCGCAATATATACGTACAGAAAATGAAAATAATTGGATTGCAGTAACAAATTTGAGAAATACTTTTAGATTTTTAAGTGATTTAAAAATTTCACCAGTAATACCAGATACAGCAATAAAAATGGATAGTACATTTTGTGATACAGATACGACAGAAGTGCAACCAATACCTAAAGGAGTAATAGATATGACTGGAACATTTGGAAGATGTCGCAATTTAGAAATAGCTCCAGAATTACCTAATACAGTAAAAAATATGGCTTCTACTTTTTATGAATGTTCCAAATTAACAGAAATGCCTATAATTCCTGAGAGTGTAGAAATATTAACTTACACATTTCAAGGTTGCATAGAATTTTCTAGTACAAATGAGTTACCAGATAATATTATAAATATGTCTAACACTTTTGTAAATTGTAGTAATTTAATTAATATAAAAAATCTTCCCCAAAATGTTGAAAATATGGAAGCTACTTTTTATGGTTGTACAAAGCTAGAAAATGTTCCAAATATTCCTAGTAATGTACAGAATTTAAATCAAACGTTTAGAGGATGTACTTCATTATCAAATGCTCCCAAAATACTTTCAAATAAAGTAACTAATATGCAATCAACTTTTAGCGGATGTTCTTCTATTACTACAGCTCCAGAAATACCTGAAAGTGTAGAAAATATGCATGGAACATTTGAAAACTGTGCATCACTTACTACTCCTCCAAGTGTTATTCCACAAAAAGTAAAAAGTTTAGCTTTTACTTTTTATAATTGTTCAAATTTAGGAGGAGAGATGCAAATAAATGCTAATATTAACGGAAGTATGACATCAAATAATTTTATTGACTACTATAGGTGTTTTTACAATGCTTGTACCAATGGAAAAGGATTAACAATATTAAAAACAAGTGAAACATCAATAGAAATGTTAAACAAATTAAAAGATAGTAATCAGAAAATAATAATACAAAATTAATGTTTTGTACTAAATTGATACCTCAATAGTCGAAAGTTAGAGTATGCAATGTAAATAAATAATTTGAAAAATATAGGTTTCCCTTATAATATAGTTATACAAACTATCACAGAAAGATATTATAAGGGAGGTCTTGTTTATGACAAATGTTGTCTTTTGCCTTATTAATATTAGCAGGAGTATCAATAGCAATGCTAACAGGACAAAATGGAATATTAACACAAGCCCAAAAAGCTAAAAGTGAAACAGAAAACGCTGCTAAAAATGAAGCAGCAATACTAGATGAATATAACAAATATTTAAATAATGCAGTAGGTGGGGGAATAGTAGAAGGTGGAACAAAACCTGAAACAGATGACCAAGGTTATTTTGAAAAAAATAGTACAATAAATGGTGAAGAAGGAAACGCAGATAACCCAACAATACCAGCAGGCTTTAAACCAATAGATGAAAATGGAGCAAATTGGGGAGACGGAAGTAAAGCACCAGATACAGCAAGTGTAGAAAATGGTTTAGTAATAGAAGATAAAGAAGGAAACCAATTTGTATGGGTGCCAGTAAGAGGAGAATATAAAAGAAATACAACTTATGCTGATACAAATGTTTCGCAAGCAGCATATACAGATACAGGATATTTACCAGAAGGAATACAACCAGAAATTGATGATGCTACAAATAATGAACAAGCAGAAAGTAATGCAGTAACATCAAAAGGTGGTTTTTATATCTCAAGATATGAGGCAGGAAAAGAAACAAGTGGAGATACAAATAAATTAGTAAGTAAAGCAGGAGCAACAGTTTGGACAAAGATTCCTCAAGAAGATTGTAAAAGAACAGCAAAAACATTTATAAATAACAATAATGTTAAAAGTGCATTATGTTCAGGAATACAATGGGATATGACAATGGCATTTGTTAATGGAAAGCAAGATGGAAGTTCAGATGCAGATAAAACTTATAATGTAACAGAAGATAAATCAAGTAGACATACAGGTTCACTAGATGAATCCGGACAGAATGTAGCAGATAGAGTATGTAATATATTTAGAGGGAAATTGTTATGAATATTTAGCTGAAAAAAGTTATTATAACGAGGAAGAGCGATTTCAGTTTGTTCGTAGGAGTGGCAGTTACAACTATAGCGATGCGGCCACTTACCGTGTCAACAATGAAGGTAATGCTAGTAGCTATGGTTCCTTCCATTTTATACTTTATGTGATGTAGTATTGAAGGCTAAAGCCGTTTACTTAAAAATATAGAATACTAGAAAAAAATAGATTTTTATGAAATAGGTCAAAGCGAATTGGAGATACGCTTTGTAGAAAATTGAAGGTCGAAAATTGACATAAGTCAGTTGATGACCTTTTTTTGTTTTTCTTTTCTTTTTCTATTGAAAAAAAGTTATTAAAAATATATAATAATGGAAAATAAAGAATAAAAATAAAAGTGAAAATTTAAATTAAGTTAGAAAAGGAAAGGTGTAAAAATGAATAGAAAAGAAAGAGGAGTAACATTAGTAGCGTTGGTAATTACAGTAGTTGTGTTATTAATAATAGCAAGTATAGCGGTGTATAGTGGGTCTGAAACTGTAAGAAAAGCAAAATTAGAAGAATTAAGAACAAATATGTTATTAATAGAAGCAAAAGCAAAAGGGTTGGTAGAAGAAGTGAATTTTAAAATAGGGTTAACTAAACCAGAAGATGAAGGTTATGCAGTAAAAAAAGAACAAGCAGAAAATGAAGTATATAAAGGAGCAGGTTTAGAAAAAGCAACTGATGTATCTGCACCGTCAGCAATACCAGTATCAGAATGTTATAAAGTAACAGATGCTACATTACAAAATTGGGGCTTAGAAGATATGGAAAAAGAAGAAGGAGAAGAATATTTAATAAAATTTGATGATGTAAATGCAACTGTAGAAGTTTATAACACTTTAGGTTATAATGGAAAATATTCATTAACAGAAATAGATAATATAGAAGAATAGAGGAAAAGATGAAAGAAAAAGAAATAGAAAGACTAACAAAACTAAAAGAAATAGAAAAAGATTTATATAATAAAGGTTTTAAAAATATATGTGGAATAGATGAAGCAGGTCGTGGGCCTTTAGCAGGGCCAGTAGTTGTTGCAGGTGTAATTATGCCAAAAGATTCTATGATAGAATTTGTAAACGATTCTAAAAAAGTAACAGAAAAAAGAAGAGAAAAATTATATGATGTAATTAAGGAAGAAGCGATAAGTTATTCAATCGCAGTAATAGACCAAGATGTAATAGATGAAATAAATATATTAAATGCAACCAAAAAAGGAGTAACAGACGTTGTAGATGGTTTAGAAATAAAACCGGATTTAATATTAGTAGATGCCTTGGAACATATAAATACAAGAGGGATACCATATGAGCCATTAATAAAAGGAGACGCTAGATGTTATAATATAGCAGCAGCATCAATTTTAGCCAAAGTAACAAGGGATAGAATAATGAGACAGTGGGACGAAATATACCCACAGTATGGTTTTTTATCAAATAAAGGTTATGGTACTGCAAAACATATAGAAGCAATAAAACAATATGGTTTATGCCCAATACATAGAAAAAGTTTTACAAAACATTTTGTTAAATGATAAAAGTATTTTGTAGGAGGAAATATGACTGTATTAGATATTATAGAGAAAAAAAGAGATAAGAAAGAACTAGAAAAAGAAGAAATAGAATTTTTTGTGAATGGCTATACTAAAGGAGAAATAACAGACTACCAAGCATCAGCATTAGTTATGGCAATATATATTAATGGTATGACAAATGAAGAAACAACAAACTTAACTCTTTCAATGGCACACTCTGGAGAAATATTAGATTTAAGTAAATTAGGTAAAACAATAGTAGATAAACACTCAACAGGTGGAGTAGGTGATAAAGTATCATTAATATTACTTCCACTTGTTGCATCTTTTGGTGTTCCAGTTGCAAAAATGTCTGGAAGAGGTCTAGGCTTTACAGGTGGAACTGTAGATAAATTAGAATCAATACCAGGTTATAAAACAGATATAGATATCAACAAATTTGTACAAAATGTGGAAAACATAGGAATAAGTATGATTTCACAAACACTTAATTTAGCACCAGCAGATAAAAAGTTATATAGCTTGCGTGATAGTATTGCTTGTGTAGAAAGCATACCACTAATTGCATCTAGCATAATGAGTAAAAAAATAGCAAGTGGAGCAGATAAAATTGTATTAGATGTAACAGTAGGAAGTGGAGCTTTTATGAAAGATTTAAAATCAGCAGAAAAACTTGCAAAAGAAATGATAGAAATAGGAAAATTAGCAAAAAGAGAAACAGTAGCAGTAATTACAAATATGGACGAACCTTTAGGAAGAAGTGTAGGAAATTCTTTAGAAGTAAAAGAAGCAATTGAAGCATTAAGAGGAAATATTTTAGAAGATGTAAAACATGTAGTATTAGCCTTAGGTTCATATATGTTAAAATTATCAGGAGTGGAAGAAGATTTAGAAATAGCTAAAAGAATGCTAGAAGAAAATTTAAATAATGGAAAAGCATATAAAAAATTCTTAGAATTAGTTAAAAACCAAGGTGGAGATATTACATATATTGAAGATATAGATAATTTAGAAGAAACAAAATATATTGAACCAGTATATAGTGAAAAAACTGGATATATTTATAATATAAATGCAAAAGAAATAGGAAAATTAGCGTGCTATTTAGGAGCGGGAAGAGTAACTAAAGAAGATAAAATAGATAAATCAGTAGGAATAGAGCTTCTAAAAAAAGTAGGAGACAAAGTTTCAAAAGATGAAGTTATAGCATATTTACATATAAACAAACCAGAACAATTAGAAATAGCAAAAGAAAAAATTAAAGAAATAATAAAAATAAGAAAAGAAAAACAAGAAAAATTAAAAACAATTATAAAAGTAATAAAATAACTATTTAAAAAATGTATAAAGTGTGCTATAATATATAATGTGAGGTTCACAAGAAAGGAAATGAGAATAATGAAAAAAGAAAAAAATAAACAAGAAAAGAAAACAAATAGATATGACAAAGGACAAATATTTGTTAAAGTAACAGCAGGAGTTTTAGCAATATTAATGGTAGCAGGTACAGCTATAACACTTGTTTATGCTTTAATGTAGTAAAAAATAGGAGAAAAATATGATAATAGATTTAGGTATGAATTGGGAAAATTTCTATAAAGATAATATAGTAGCATATATAAAATCATTACAAACAAACCCATTTGAACTTATAACTTTAATAATAGATTTAACAATTGTATGTTTTTTAATATATTGTTTTTTTAGAATAGTAAAAGGATCACGTGCTTGGCAATTAATAAAAGGAATAGTTCTTTTAATAGTTGCAACAGCATTAAGTGGTTTGTTTAATTTAAAAATATTAAACTGGATATTAACAGGTATAATGAATTTAGGTGTTATCGCAATAATAGTAATATTCCAGCCAGAATTAAGACGTGCTTTAGAGCAACTTCGGAACAAATAAATTTACTAAATTCTTTGGAATTGATAAAGATTTAGCAACAAAAACTAAAGAAGATATTTATAAAATAGTAATTGCAGCAACAGAGCTTGCTAAAACTAAAACAGGTGCATTAATTGTAATAGAAAGAGATATAAAAATACAAGATATAATTGCAACTGGAGTGCCTATGGACGCAGAAGTTTCACCACAATTATTAGTAAATATATTTGTACCAAAAACACCTCTTCACGACGGTGCAGTTGTAATATCAGGAAATAAAATAGCTGCAGCAGCTTGTGTACTTCCACTTGCTGATGATAAAGATATTGCAAAAGAATTAGGAACAAGACATAGAGCAGCAATAGGAGCATCTAAAGAATCTGATAGTATAGTTGTTGTAGTATCTGAAGAAACAGGAAAAATCTCAGTTGCAAAAGATGGAACTCTAATTGCAGATGTAAGAGAAGATGTTTTGAAGAAAATATTAATTAGTAATGTTGTAACAAAAAGATTTACAATTGAGAAAAAAGAAAGAAAGAATAAACTTAAAGAATTAAGAGAAAAAATAAAACAAAATAAAGCAAAAAACAAAGAAGAAAAAAATAAAGAAAATAGTGAAAATAAAGATTAAAAGTCGTATAAAACGGCTTTTAAATTTTAGGAGTGAATGGTATTTTGAGAAATATTAAATTAACAATAGAATATGACGGAAAAGACTTCAATGGTTGGCAAAAACAACCAAATAAATTAAATATCCAAGGAACTATAGAAGAAGCAATTAAAAGAATAACAGGAGAAGAAGTAGAATTAATGGCATCTGGAAGAACAGATAGAGGTGTACACGCATTAGCTCAAGTTGCAAATTTTAAGACTAATTCTAATTTAGATATTAATAAATTTCCAATTGCAATAAATAGTAATATAACAAAAGCAATTAGAATAAAAAATGCAGAAGAAGTTGATGAAAAGTTCCATAGCAGGCTTAGTTGTAAAAGAAAAACATATAGATATGTAATAAACAATTCAAAATATGGAAGTAGTATATATAGAAATTTAGAAACACATATACCTCAAAAACTAGATGTAGATAAAATGAAACAAGCAGTAAAATATTTTGAAGGAGAACACGATTTTAAAGCTTTTAAATCTAGTGGAACAAGTAGTAAGAGCAGTGTAAGAACAATTTATAAAGCAGAAGTAATTGAAAAAGAAGATAATAGAATTTGGATAGAACTTACAGGAAATGGTTTTTTATATAATATGGTAAGAATAATTTCTGGGACTTTAGTAGATGTAGGTTTAGGAAAAATAAAACCAGGAGAGATAAAAGATATTATAAATTCTAAAGATAGACAAAAAGCAGGGAAAACATTAGCACCACAAGGACTATTTTTGGTTAAAGTGGAGTACGAACAATAATATATATTAACAAAAAATATAAATATGAATAAAATATAGTAAAACATAAAAGGAGAGAAAGTTATGAATGTTTTACTATTATTTTTTGCACTTCCACTTGCTACAATAATTATTTCTATAGCTTTACAAAAAATATTAAAATCTCCAGCTTTAGTTGCAGGAATTATTTTTTCTATATTTTTAATTGTTACTTTTATTATAGGTAATTTAAACTTTTTAATTGCTACAATTATATATACTTTAATTAGCTATATAACAGCAGTTCTAGTAAATTTAATTTGTAGACTATTACGAAGAATAGAAAGATGTAAAAGAGAAAATAATTATAATTGTTGTGCTAATAATGGAAATAACAACGAATTACTTACAATAAATAGTAGGTGTGGAAATAATACTAATGGTAACTTACTTACTATTTCTAGCACTTGTCAAAATGGAACAAATAATGATTTATTAACAATTAATACTAATCAGCAAAATTCTAATAGTTGTTGTAATGATAGTTGTGATAATAATTGTAACAACAATTGTAATAATTCTAATAATGGAGTTTCAGCAAGAATTAATGTTATACCAAATAACACAAATAATGGAAGAACAGGTTGTATATGTGGAAGATATAGAAGAAATTAAAATTATATATGATAGTAATAATTGATTCGAATTTTTTGATAATAAACAGAAAATTTAAATCAATTATTTTTTTTAAAATTTTAGTATATAAGTTTATTTATTTAGTGTTTTAACTATAAAATTGTCGAATTTTGCTAAAACGAATTTTTGTAAATTTTTTTATAAAAATACTTTACAGAACAACTATATTATGATAATGTGTCAACAGATTTGGAATTGTTTTATAAATTTTAAATGCAACGTTAAAGTTAAAGTTTCCATAATTTGACTAAACTTAAATAAAGTGGTATAATTAAAACGCAGTATTAATATACTCTAAATATAGGAGGGACAATGGAAATTACCAAAAATCTACAACTAGAGACGTGGAGGCTAAACAAGTTAGGTATCAGATTTCGGATGTTCGAGCAAAGTCCAGGAATGTTGGGAATTGTAATCAGAGAATCTGATGCAACTCCTGAAAATATTCAGAAAGTGGAAGAGGCTGGATATGTAAGTTCAGGTAAGTCGAAAAAAGATAGAGCTGTGCTTTATGAAATTACGCTAGAAGAGCTAGGGAAGGTACATAGCAAAATGCTTGAGCTTCTCGAACTTGAGTGCAAGAGAATTTCAACTATCGGAGATCCATTCTTTAGGTACAGAATCTCAAATGATGGCGAATTTGTCATCAATGTATTTGAAGAGTGTGGAGATGATAGTATCTCTATTGGACTTACAGAAATGGGATATAGTAGTAGAAGCTGGAATCCAAAAGGCGATACAGCAGAATACGTAATTCCCATTTCATATCTGGAAGAACTCTATGGCATTTCTGTTGTAGATACTTCTAATTAGAAGGTCCCAAAAAAGGAGAAAGAGCTTAAAAAGTTCTTTCTCCTTTACAATTAATTAAAAATATGCTATTATAAAAAATGTGAAGGAGAGAAAATATGTTAGAAATTATAGAAGAAACATTAATTGACGGTATAAAATTATTACCATTTTTATTAATTACATATATAATAATGGAATATATAGAGCATAAAACTAGTAATAAAACAAAAGATATGATAAAAAAATCAGGAAAATTTGGACCACTAATAGGAAGTTTATTAGGAGCAGTTCCACAATGTGGTTTTTCAGTTGTAGCAACTAACTTTTATGCAGCAAGAGTAATAACATTAGGAACATTGATATCTGTTTATTTATCTACATCTGATGAAATGATACCAATTTTTATTTCAGAAGGAGCTTCTATTATAACACTTTTAAAAATATTAGGAATAAAAATATTAATTGGTATGATAGCAGGTTTTGTAATTGACTTTGTTTTAAGA
Source organism: uncultured Clostridia bacterium (assembly GCA_944387455.1). Lineage (GTDB taxonomy): Bacteria > Bacillota > Clostridia > TANB77 > CAG-508 > CAG-269. Next base: position 6,357 of record CALXEY010000019.1, on the reverse strand, counting down.
TTGAGAAAAAAAGATAGTGAAGAAGAAAGAATTATAGATTTATGTGAAAAAGAACATTGTCATTGTGAAAAGGGAATTTTAAAATCTGCTTTAAAACATACAATAAATATATTTATTTTTATATTGATAATTACATTTGTAATTAATATAATAATACATTTAGTAGGTGAAGAAACAATAGGGAATTTTGTACAATCAAATGTAATATTAGGACCAGTGCTTGGTGGAATTATAGGCTTAATTCCAAATTGTGCTTCTTCTGTAATACTTACACAATTATATTTACAAAATGTAATACCAGTATCTACAATGATATCAGGTTTACTTGTAGGAGCAGGAGTAGGACTAATTGTCTTGTTTAAAATGAATAAGGGAATAAAGCAAAATTTAAAAATAACTGCATTATTATATACAATAGGTGTGTTATCTGGAGTTATAATTCAAATTTTAGGAATACAATTTTAAATTAAAAATAAAAAATAAAAGGAATTTAAAATATATCCTTTTATTTTTATTTTGTTAGTTTTTTTATTTTATTAATTTTTCTTTCTTCTTTTCAAGTTAACAACTATAGCATCTTGGTTATCAAATAAATATTTAGAATCAGTTGTATCTGTTTGGATAGGGTCAATTTCATTATTTTTATCTCTAAAATTAACATTTCTTGGGTTAAATCTTCTATGTGCTTTGCTTGATGTATCATCTTCTGTGTCTGTTGTAACACCGTCTGAATATTTACCAAAGTCAAAAGTTTTAACTTTATGAGGTTCTTTATATTTAGATTCTAGGAAAGATAGTTTTGCAGGTCCTACCATACATTTACCATTTGCTGCTCTAATTTTATAAGCACAATCTTTAGCACCTAGAGCTTGTAGTTTACCAGCTTTGAAGTTAGCAACAAATTTCCATTCCACATTTCCATATTTAGAGTCATATTCCATTTTTTCCATATCCATACTATTTACATATGACCACTCTCTATGATTACTAAATTCACCTTCCCACCAAACCAATTCATCATATGCAGCGTTTCCAGTTAGAACTTTACTTGCACAGTTTGATAAAATAGTGTTTTTATAATTAACTGGAAGTTCAGGCGTTTCTAGCTGTTGTAAACTTTGTACAGAAATAGTAGTTCCAACCTTATATTTTCTATACATTGTAAACATAGCTTCAGTATCTTTACAAATAAAATCTGAAAATTCATCTATATATACAAAATAAGGTACTCTAGAAGATTCAACACCAGGTCTTCTTAAAACTGAGTTTTGCATAGTAATTAAGAAGAATAAACCAAAAGCTTTATAACCTGCAGCTCCTAAATCACCACGTCTTGTACAAATAAAGATAACTTCTGAGTTTTTAAGTGCATCATCAAAATTAATATTATTATATCTATTACATAAAATACCTTTAATACCAGGAATTCTAAGTAAATTATCTAATTGGCTAACAACTGAATATATATATTTTTCCATATTAGATTTTGCTGGTGCATCACTATAAAAATTCTTTTTAAAATAAGCAAGCAATACGCGATATTTATCTTTAGCAAATTCATCATTTTCAATTTCGTGTTCTAATATTTTACACATTTTTTCTATCAAATCAAAATTAGTAAACATTTTAAGCATATCTTCCATATTAGGAAGTTTACCTTCATTTATTCTTGGATATACTTCTTTTAATAAAACAACTAAGTTTTCGATTGCTTGGATAACTATATCTTCTTTATAAGCTTCATCAACATCTGCGTGTGCTGTATTATACATAGATTTTATAACAGCAGATATAGTTGCAGCTGTTTTTGAAGAATCGTCATAAACAAAAGGGTTAAGACCTACTGAGTTTGAGTTAGAAGGGTCTATTAAATTATATTTAATACCAAAATTATTACAAACATCGATCATATGTGAAATTTCTTCAAAATCAGGTGCCATAAGTGTAAGGCCAATATTTTTATATGTTATGTCAGTACCAGCAGTAGATAAAATCATTTTCTTCATATAAGCTTTATATAAATCTTCTTTACCATCTATAGGAACTAACATATTTAAATTGAAGTTTTCATTTAAATAATCATTTTCATATGGTGCATTTAATGTAGCAAGCCCTGTTTTTAATGCAGTATATCCCATTTCTTTAGAAACTTCTTTAAAGAAGTATTTTCTTTCCAAGTCTCTTGCAAATAATGGCTCAAATACTAATGAAGTTTTACCAGAACCAGAACCACCGCATACAAATAATGATTGGAATCTAGATTCTTCAGGAATTGTAATAGATTTACCTGTTTCACTATCATTTGCAAAATAAACTTCACAAGAATATGGACCAGAATTTTCAGGTTTACCTGCTAAACTAATTCCACCATAGTCCCAGATAGAACGAATTTGGTCTTTACTATCATTAACACCAAAGAACAGTTTCTTGAAAAATGGGAATATAGTAGCAAGTGGTAAATAAAGAGAAATACTTACCATAGCAGGGGTTACTAAATCAGAAAAATCAGTAATAAGTTCTACATAGTTGGGAACAGAAAGAAGTAGTAACCAAGCTCCCATATTAAGCCATTGTGTAAACATTGAAATTGCTATTATATATAAACCAATTACATATAAATAAAACAATGTAACCTTTTTAGCTTTTGAGGTTGCAAACTTTGATTGCCCTGAAAATAAATATGCAAAAACAGGACAAGCAAGTGCAAAAGTATAAGCTATAGGTCCCCAATAAGAATAAGAAACACCTGTAAATATCATAAGTAACATTTCAACTAATCTGTCAACAGCTAAATATATGGTAACTAATGTTAAAATATATGTAGCAAAAGTGTTTCTATCAGTATTTAACTTCTTTAAAAATTTATCTATAAGTTTCATCTAAAAATTCCTTTCATTAAATAAATTCATACATATATATTATCCTATAAAAAGAGAAAAAAAACAAGTATTTTGGTGAAAATAATAGAAAATTAATAGGAAAATTAAATTTAAGAAGTAAAAAAGAGTATAAATATTTTAAATGAATAGAAATACATTAATTGGAATATAATAGAAATGAAAAGTTAATTTAAAATTAAGGAGATGTATTATGCAGGAAGAATATAGAAGAGAACAGAAAATAACAGAAAAAACAGAATATGAAAAGGAAATAGAATTAATAAAAACAATTATAAAAACTAGAGAAGAGTTAAAATCAAATAATAAAAATTTTGAATATGCGGAAGATGAATTGGTAGATTATTATACTTATCAAATAAAAGCAAATCAAGCAAAATTAGATTACTTAATTAAACTTGCAAAAATAAAAGGAATAGAAGTAGATATAATAAATAATAAAAAATATAGTTTTGAAGAAGATGTAGGATAAATAAATAAGAAAAGATTTTGGTAATATTTGTCCATTTTTTATCATAAAAATTAGTAATAAAGAGAGTATAAAAACTATTGGAGTGATTTAAAATGGATATTAATATTATTACATATTTAGCTTGTATTTGCTTTATATTTATATTTGGAAGAATTTTTATTGTGCCAATAAAAAAGATTTTAAAATTGGTTTTAAATTCTATACTAGGTGGAGTAGTTATTTTTATAATAAATGTAATAGGTGCAAATTTTGGTTTTCATATAGGACTTAATTTCTTAACAAGCATATTAATTGGTTTGCTAGGACTTCCAGGAGTAGTATGCTTAATAATAATAAAACTTTTGATAGGATAGGGACGTTTCTTTTGCGACCTTTTAGTCGCATAGGGACAGATCTTATAAAAAACAAAAAGCAGGTAGAAAATCTACTTGCTTTTTATAGATGTGCCCCGAATTGGACAAAATGTCCAATTGGAAACGTCCCTATTCAACTGTTACTGATTTCGCTAGGTTTCTTGGTTTATCTACGTCTAAACCTTTTTCTTTTGAAATGTAATATGCAAGAAGTTGAAGTGGTACTACAGAAAGTATTGGTGAAACAAATGGGTCTGTTTCTGGAATACGAATTACTGTATCAAACATTTTGCTATCTACATCTTGGTTTGTTACTACTAATGTTTTGGCTCCTCTTGTTATTACTTCTTGAATATTGCTTACTGTTTTTTCTACAAGTTTTGGGTCTGTCATTATACTTATAACAGTAATACCATTTTCAATTAATGCAATTGGTCCGTGTTTTAGTTCTCCTGCTGGATAACTATCTGCGTGTATATATGATATTTCTTTTAATTTTAATGCTGATTCTCTTGCAACTGTTTCATCAATTCCTCTTCCTAAGAAAAATACGTCTTTTTCTTGGTAAATTCTATGACCAAAACCTTTTATTCTGTCTTCACATTTTAGAGTTTCTTCTAATTTTTTTGGTAACTCTAAAATTTCTTTCTTTAAATTTAAAACTTCTACTTCTGATTCTTCTAATGTTTCTGCAAAATATATTGCAAGCATTGCTAAAAGTACTACTTGTGATGTATATGCTTTTGTAGAAGCTACTGCTATTTCTGGTCCTGCGTGAGTATATATTGAATAATCAGCTTCTCTTGTTATTGAGCTTCCAATTACATTACTGATTGCTAAAGTTTTTGCTTTCTTTTCTCTAGATAGTTTTAAAGCTGCTATTGTATCTGCTGTTTCTCCTGATTGTGAGATAAATATACAAAGTGTTTTATCATCTATTATCGGATCTCTATATCTAAATTCAGATGCAATATCTACTTCTGTAGGAATTCTACAAAGTTTTTCTAACATATTTTTTCCAGCTAAGCCTGCGTGCATTGCTGTCCCGCAAGCTACTAAATATATTTTGTTAAGTCCTTTTAAATATTCTTTTGTAAAATCTAATTCGTCAAAAGAACATTTTGTACCTACATCTAATTTTGCACCTATTGTTTCACGAATTGCTGTTGGTTGTTCGTGAATTTCTTTTAGCATATAGTCTTCATAACCTTCTTTTTCTGCACTTGCTGCGTTCCACTCTATTGTTTGTACTTTTTTGTCAATAGGGTGTAAGTCTGTATCATAGAATTTTACATCTTCTCTAGATAATACAGCAAATTCTAAATCATTTAATAAATAAAATTCTCTTGTAAATGAAAGTATTGCTGGTATATCAGATGATATATAATTTTCTCCGTCACCTTTTCCTATAACTAAAGGGCTATCTTTTCTTAAAACTATCATATGGTCTTTATCATATTTTGAAATTATTTCTAATGCAAAACTTCCCTTTAAGTCTTTACAAGCATTTTTTACAGCTCTTAATATTTTCATATCATCATTTGAATTATCTTTGCTGTAATAGTAATTAATTAAATTTGGTACTATTTCAGTATCTGTTTCTGAATAGAATTTATATCCATTATCTGTTAAAAATTTTCTTAATTCATTATAATTTTCAATAATACCATTATGTACTACTGCAAAACTTTCTGAATTATCAATATGAGGGTGAGAGTTTTCTTTTGAAGGTTTTCCGTGTGTTGCCCACCTTGTATGAGCAATACCCATTGTTCCTTTTAAATCATCAATTCCTGGTAAATTATATAAATTTTTAACTCTTCCTTTATCTTTCATAACAGAGATTTTATCATCTTCAATTGTTGCTATCCCTGCTGAGTCATAACCTCTATATTCTAATCTTAAAAGTCCATTAATAAGAATAGGACTTGCTTTTTTTGTTCCTATGTAACCTACAATTCCACACATAGTAAATCCTCCTTTAATTTATTAAATATTTTTATATGGAATTGAAAGCTATGCAAATAAAGCTTAATTGTATTAACTCTTTGTTCCAATATCACTACTGGTCTTTTTAGTTAATACTTATGACCTTAAGCAAAGCCACTAAGGAACCCGCCGAATCTTTCGAATACCTTAGACCTCGTCAACACTTGTAATAAGTGTCCTGGCGCTATAACTAAAATAATAACTCCTTTCTTTAAAATTTTGTTTTTATTTTGCATTTCTTTCAATTTACTTTATTATATTACATTAAAATAAAAAAAGTTGCAAGTACTAGAAAAAATTTTTATTAAAAAAGAGCTGGAATGTATTTACAAACCAGCTCATAATTCTTAATTAGAGGTGTTTTCCGGAATAATTTCTACTATTTCGCCATTAACATAGCGACAAAACCTACCGTTTTCGCTAATATAAGGCGAAAAATAAACGTTGTTACTTCTGCTTTGACCATACCAAATAGTGGTTGCAAACCAATAATATACAACTTTCGTTTCTCTGTCATAGGCTAAATAATTTTTTCCTTCCAGAATTTGGGCTTCTTCTATTGGTTCAAAATTTGAAATATATGCAACCGCAATCCCATTGGCTTTAGACGATGGGTCAAGGTTGCCGAAAGTATACATTTTGTGTT
>CALXEY010000018.1 GCA_944387455.1 uncultured Clostridia bacterium | reverse complement strand
ATAGAATATAAAACAAAGCAAGCAAAAGAAGAAGGAATTAAAGAAGGTTTGGAGCAAGGAATTAGTCAAGGACTTGAGCAAGGAATTGAGCAAGGACTTGAACAAACAGCCAAAGAAATGTTAAAAAATAATTTTACAATAGAACAAATACAAACAATAACAAAATTAACAAAAGAAGAAATAGAGAGATTAAAAAAAGAATTAAAAGTTGATAAAACTTAAAAAAAGTAGTAAAATACAGTAGTATAAATACTATTGTATTTTTTTGTAAAAACGAAAAGGAGATAAAAATGAGTGAAGTAGTAATAATAACAGGAGCATCAAGAGGAATAGGAAGAGAAATAGCAAAAAGACTAGCAATGAAAGGTTTAACAGTAATTGCAAATTATAATAAATCAGAAGAAGAAGCAAAAGAACTAAAAAAAGAATTAGAAGAAAAAGGTTTTATAATTGATATTGTAAAAGCAGATGTATCAAAAAGAGAAGAGGCTAAAGAATTAGTAAAATTTGCTTTAGATAAATATGGAAGAATAGACATATTAATAAATAATGCAGGAATATCAGAATATAAGCTATTTACAGATGAAACAGATGAAGATTGGGATAAAATAATAAATACTAATTTATATTCAGTATTTGCAATGAGCCAAGAAGTAATACCAAATATGATACATAATAAAAAAGGTTTAATAATTAATATGTCCTCTGCTTGGGGAGTTGTAGGTGGTTCTTTAGAAGTAATTTATTCAGTATCAAAAGCAGGAGTAGATGGTTTAACAAAAGCATTAGCAAAAGAATTAGGACCTTCAAATATAAGAGTAAATTCAATTGCACCAGGTATGATATATACAAAAATGAATTCTAAATTTACAAAAGAAGAATTAGAAGAAATAAAAGAAGAAATACCATTAGGAAAAATAGGAGACACAACAGATGTAGCTAAATGTGTAGAGTGGCTAATAGAAGATAAATACACAACAGGACAGGTAATATCAATAAATGGTGGTTGGATAATAACATAAAGAAAGTAAAATAAAAACTTTCTTTTTTTTTATGTTTGTGTTAAAATATTATTGTAAAAGGGGTTGAAAGATATGAAAAATATGGTGATAAATATAATTGGATGTATTATTATAATTATTTTGACTATAATAATACTTTTTTTAATATCGGGAAATTATGAAAAAGCAGAAGAGACATCATCAGAAATAGAAGATATAAAAGAGGATGAAGAAAAATTAGATTGGGAATATCCAGTAGATCTGGGACAAGGAAAGGGAAAATTTGCTATATATGTAACAAATGGAAATGGACAAGGACTAGACAATTCTAGATTTGAAATATCAGATAAAGAAGGAAATAAAATAGCATCTCTTGGTACAAATGAAAAAGGCTTAACAGGAGTAAAAGGCTTAAAAAATGGTACTTATTATATTGAACAAATATATGTAAAAGACAATTATGAAATGGATAATAAGAGATATGTATTAGAAATAACTGACGATAAATATGATTTTGTTCAAAGAATAAAAAATGAAATAAAAAATAGAAGTTCACTTTTAATAGTTTTAGAAGATGATGAAAAAAAACCTATTCAAGGTTCAAAATTTGAATTATACAAAAATGACGAAAAAATACTTGAATTAACAACAAATGAAAAAGGACTTGCAGGAGCAGAAAACTTAAATCTGGGGAATTATTATATTAAACAAATATCTACAAAAGAAGGATATAAAATAAATGAAGAAAAGAATAGTTTTACAGTGACAGAAGAAGAGCAAATAATAAGGAAAGATATAGTAAATAAAAGGGAAGAATAATATGAAAGATAATATAAATATAAAAATATGGATAATAATAGTATTGGAAATAATGATAATAGGCATTTTTTTATTAAATAACCAAAAAGATAATGCAACAGGAATTCTTGAAAATGAAATAGAAGAAACAAAAAAAGTTGAAATAAGTGAAACAGACATTAAAAAAGAACTAGGAGAAGAAGAAATAGTAAAAAATATTAAAATAAATAAAAGATTAAATGATAAAAATCCTTTAAATACAATTTTTGATATAGGAGAGGATATTGGTTATTTAATAACATATCCAGATATAAAACCTGTAGAAGGAGAAAAAATTGTATTGGATAGATATGCTTCAGATCAATTATTAGTGCCATTATTAACAGGATATCCAAAAGTTAATTATAAAGAATTAGGCTTACAAAGTGAAGAAGAAGCATATCAAGCAACACAACTTGCAATATGGGAGATATCAGATAGAACAGGAGAATCTACTCACTCTTCAGAAAAAACAAGAATTTCAGGTTTAAGGGAACAATGGCAAAATGATAAAGGTATTAATCCAAAAATATTTGATGTGGCAGATGATATGGTAAAAAAAGCAGAGACAGATGCATATACTAAAGTTCCAACATTAACAGTGTTTACAAAAAATATAGAGTTTAACAAAGATGAAGATTATTATTATTTCGTAGGACCATATTATTATACTATTGAAGATATGAGCTATTTTGAAGTTAATATAGAAATAAAAGACGAAAACGGAAATAAAATAAAAAATGCTGAAGTTGTAGATAAATATGGAAATACAATAACAAAACTTATTGATATAAATGAATTTTATATAAAAGTTCCAAAAGGAGAAGATAGAGTATCAATATCAGTAGGAGTAAAAGGCGATAGATTAGTAGGAATAATAAGTGAAGGAAAAGATAACGAATATGTATTTTTATCAACAGTAAGAAACGAAATGATACAAGATGTAACACTTAATATATATTAAAGATATGGAGAAAATTTTATGGAAAAGAAAAAACATTTTATAGTAAATTATATAACAATATTTGCAATATTTTTTGTATGGGTATATTTGTTAAGGAATGTAATATTAAATACTTATTATGAAAGTTCCAGAATACTGGTATATTTATCATTTATAATGGGGTTTATATTACTTCCAAAAGCACAGATTGTAAAAAGATGTATATATAAGAAGAAATATGCAAGTGCAGCAACAATAAACATAATATATGGAGTTATTGTGATTTTATTGTACTTATTATTAAAAAATATTTATACACCAGAATTTAAAACGTGGGAACTTACATTATATAGACTAGAAGATATTACAGTATATTTAAGAGAATTTTTGGATTATATATATTTATTAATGACAGCAGAAATACCGGTAACTAATATAATAGTTATAGATATTATATTAGGAATTTTGACAATAATAGGTGCTAAAGTACTAGAAAAGAAAAAAAGTTATTTACTAGAAAAAACAATAAAAAAATATTATAAATATTATTATTTTATTATATTTGTAATATCAATATTGCTAATATCTAAAGAATATAAATATCCAAGAGAAATATCATATATATTAGAAGCGGTAATTGTAATAGGTTTAATAGGATACTTATATTTATATATAATATCTAAAAAGAATTTAAATAAAAACACAAATAAAGAAAGATTAATTGTTTTATATACGATAGATAATTTTGAATTTAACTTTATAAACCAATTTTCTAAAAAACTAATGGAATTTTCAAGTTATAAACAAGAAAAACAAATAAATATATTAGAAAGTAAAGCAAAAGATTTTACTGCAACTACACAAGATTTGATTAGAAATCATTTAATAGATATAAAACAATATAAAAATGTAACTTATTATATAAAATTATCAGCATCTAAAGTAGAAAACTTATCTGAAGAAACTTTAGATAAGTTAAAAGAAAACATAGCAGAACTACAAAAAAATAAAGAAAACTTCATAATTGTTGGGATAGAAGATAAAGAAAGTGAATTTCTAAAATATTTAAAAAATGAATACAAGCAAGATTACAAAGCAAATATGGTAACTAAAGAAGTTATAGAACAAATATTAGAAATTGAAGAGGATGAAAAATTAAACAAAAAAATAAGACAGTTATTAGAAAAATATAAAAAAGTAGAAAAAACACCAGAAAAAGAATTTATAATAAAAACATTAGAAAACATTAATACATCAGATGCAACAAGGAGCTTTTACGATTTATTAAAAATATGTGAATACGTAATTCATTATAGAGCTTTACAATTTATTATAAAAAACTCAAAAGAAGTAAAAAAGGAAGATATAACAAAAACATCATTAGGAAAATGGAATAAATACCAAGATCAAGATAGTGAAACAATAAAAAATGTGGAGTTGGAGAAGGCTTTAAAAGACATAAAAGAGAAGCTAGAATTAAGTGATACAATAGGGATGAATTATCAAAAAATATGCTCTATACTAGTTTCCTTAAGAAATAAACTAATGGCACACGGAAGTATTACATATGAAATATCTAAAAAAATAGTATATGATTTTGCGGTTATGACTGAAGTTTTTATAGATAAATTTATAAATGAAAGTGATTTTATAGAAGAAAATCAAGAAATAAAAAATATTTTTGAAGAAAATAAGAAAGCAATAATAAAAAAAGATAATTTAATATATTTATATAACTATTCAAAACAAACAAAAAGTGGAAGTATGTATGAGTATTTAAATTATGATACAGGTAGAATAATAAAAGAAAATAATAATTATATATTAAAATTAAATTTAAAATTAGGAGAAGTTCTAAATGAAAGAAAAAAATAAAATAACATATATTAATAAACTTTGTTTTATAATATTTTCGGTAATAGAAATAGTTTGTTTAGTATACATAATAAGAACCAAACTAGGAATATATTTTTCTAGTAGACCACTTATTTATTATAAATTTGGACTAATAACAATAGGTTTTGATATAATTTTTGTCTTAATATGTCTTGACATAAAAAGAAAAAAAATAAAAAACGAAAATATATTTAAAAATTATAAATATGAAATAAATAATAACGCTAAAAAAATATATTGTGTGTTATTAGCTATAAAAGGAATAATATTATCATTAATAGAAAATGAAATAACAATATATATATTAGAAGTAGAAATATTTTTGATATTAGGATTTATAATAATACAGTTTTTAAAAAAAGAAAAAGAAGAAAAAACAAAGAAAATAAAAAAGTTTTACAAACAATTAAAAAGTAAGAATAAAGAAATAAAATACAATATAATTTTATTTGAAGATAATTTAAATGAAATAAATAGTACATTTGAAACAGAATATATGCCAAATATTAAAATTTCTGATAAAAATTTTTATATAAGATATAAAAAAGAGTGGAGTTTTATATTAAAAAAATTTCCAGAAAAGAAAGAAGAATTATTAAAACATATAGTTGTGTTTTTAAAAACAAATAAAAAACAAGATGAAAGAGAAATATTAAAATTTAGAGAGTATTATAAAAAAGAAGGTCTAAACTTAATTAATAATTATAATATATTTACATTTGAAGATATTGAAGGAGTAAAGAAACCAGAAGAAGTAGAGAACATAGACTCCTTAAAGATATGTAAAAAATCTGAGTGTAACCAATATGTTGAAGAATTATTAAAAAATAACAAAAGGTTCTTCTTTCAAATAGAAGGAAGAATAGAATATAAAATAGAAGAGATTTTAAAAAAATTATTTATAAAAAAAGAATACTGGTATTCAGATAAAGAAAGTATAGAAAAAGAAATACGAAACTTAGAGTGGATAAGTAAAAAATTTTATGACAACAGATTAACAAATGTACCTAAAATAATACCAAAAGAAGAAGATTTATTTGAATTATATAAAAATTCATTTGTACAAAAGTCTATTTACCAAGCAGCTTTTATATTATTAAACTATATAAATTGTATACATCAGGAGGTAACATATTATATTTTCGCTAAAAATTCTGAAGAATTTGATAAAGAAAAAATAAATGCAAGAATAGTATTAGATGAATATGATACTTTTGCACTTAGACTAAATGAATATACTAAAGAAGAGGATCTAATTTATAAAAATATAAAAGAAAAAGAATACGAAATAGACAAAGAATTTAAAGGATTATTAAAGTTATATTTAAGTGATTTAATAAATAATAGAGTAGAAGGGGATAAAATGACATATATTGGTGCCGTAGAGATTATGAGTATGATTAGAAATAAAATACAGGCACACGGTAGTATAGAACAAAAGAATATATTATTATTTTGGAGATTAATTTACAAATTTACAGAATTTTTCAACAAAGTATTAGAAATAGATAAATTTGAAAGCAAAAAAGAAAACGGTAAAATTTATTTTAGATATAATAACGAGGAAACATTTATTAATTTAGGCAATTATATAAAATTAGATGAAGAAAATAATGTTTTTATTGCGAAATCCGCAGATAGTAGTAGAAAAGAAAGTAACGATTTGAAACCAAACAAGATAAGATATGTTAATTATTTAATAGGTAAATATGTAAAACCTACAGAAAAGAATTTATTGTAATGGAGAAAGATTTATGAAAAGTTATGAATTATTTTTAGATGAAAGTGGTAGTTTTTTTGAAAATGAAGAGAATTTAAAGAAAAACCCATCTCTTGTGGGAGGGGTTCTTATGAAAAAAGGGGCAATTGGAAAAGAAGATGTACTAAAAAAAGTGTTAAAAAGAGAAAATGTACATATGTGTGAAATGACAGAAGAAAAGAACATAGGAGAATATGCTGTTGGAGTATTAGATAGAATAAAACAAATTCCAGCATACTTTGTTATATTTGAAAATAACGAAAGACTAAAATTAAATAATGATAAAGAATTGTATTTAAATATTATATCAGAAGGAATATTAAATTTAGCAGAAAAGATATCACTAGAAAAATCAGATGAAAGTATAGAACTAAATGTGCTTATAGCAACTAGAGTAGATTTAGAATCAGAAGATAACAAAAAAATAGAAAAAGAGAAATACGACCAAATAATATTAGAAAAAATATATTTAAAAATGGCAGAAAAAAACTTATTTTTATCAAAAAATTTTAAAATAAATATAAGTTTTGGAAAGCGGAAATAAAAATCCCTATCTTATGATGGCAGATGTTGTTTGCAATACTAGAATAACTAGAAAAAGTGGAAAATTTAACAAAGAACAAAAAGAAAAAATAGAAAATTTATATAATAGTAGTAAATATATGTTTAATATTTTTAAAAATGATATACAAAAAGAAATTTCAAAGTATATTAGTCAGAATAACATAGTAGATGCTAGTTTAAAATTAGTTGAGATAGAAGATGGACCAGAGAAAAATTCATTAATAAGCTTAATTATTGATAGAATAAATAATATGGGAACAGATAATTTACGAATACAAATAGAATTACTATCAATTAAAATAAAAAGTTTAATTAATATTCAAGGAAAAATTTTTCTAGTAGAAAATTATTTAAATATATTACAAGAAAAAATAATGAAAAAAATAAAGAAAAAAGATCCACTAATTAGTAAATTAAATTTAGATATTTCTTTATATTTATTAACAATCTATACACATAGTGGAAATATTAATAAAGCATATGAAGAAATAATAAGAAGTGAACAATTGTTAAATGAATTAAATGGAACGTGGGAATTTTTAGATTATTTTTACATATTGAAAATAAGAGAAGCTGTTTTTTATATGGATTGTTTCAATTTTGAAAAAGTTTATAATATATTGGATGAAGTGATAGAAAGAGCACAATTAGTAGCAGGTTTAATAAAAGAAATTCCAGGATGTGAAAATATGACTTCAGATATTGTTGGAAAAGCTTTAGGAACAAGACTTCAAGCATATACAAATTTAATTTGTATTGATGACAAATATTATGAACTAGCAGTAAAAGACTGGGAAATAGCAATTTCACAATTTGTATCAGATGCAGATAAAGTAAGACAATATTTATATAGAATAAATATAGAACTTGAAAAAGATAACATAGAAGATGCGATTTTGTATTTAGAATATAGTGTTAAAGAAAATAAAGCAGATTTTGATAAAATACTAGAAAAAATAGATAGAATAACGGGATTTTCTAAACATTTTTCTATTTCTGCATACTTAAAAATAATGGCAAAAGCGATGGAGAAAAATAAAACTGATATTGCAAAAAAAATGAACGTAGCATTTGAAAAAAACGAAAATCTATTTAAAGAATATTATCTTGAAGAAAATGGAAAAGAATATAATGGAGAAATTATAAAAGAGAAAAAAGAAAAATTATTTCATCCATTTGAATTAATATATTGGAGTTTAGCAAGATTTTATAAAAAAATAGATATAAAATTATCAGAGAAATATTACGAAAAGGCTATAGAAGTATGTGATACTTATGATGAAACAACATTAAAATTAATAGCGATTGCAATAATTTGTGATAAAATAGATATAGAAAATGATTTAGATAAGCTAAAAGAAGAACTATTATACAGAGTAACAAAAGAAGAAGAAAAAAATTTAAAACCACTTGAAAGTTTAATAAAATATATAAAAGAAGTCGTAAAAATTATATTAGAAGAACAAGATAGACAAAAAATCCAAAATGAAGCTCAGAAAATATTAAATAGAATAAAAATATAAGGAGAAAAATGGTGTTAAAGAAAGTAAAAATATTATTAGTGCTAATAATTACAGTTATATTATTTTTTGTGGGAGATTATTATAATAAAAGAAAATATGAAAATGAAACAGCCGAAGGTCCTTTAGATTATCAATTAGAAGACGTTGAAAATATGTTTAGTACGCAAGTTGGAAATTCAAACTCGTATTTAATAATCGTTTTGAAAAATGATGAAGAAGAATATATTAAAAATGCAAAATTTAGAATATATAACGAAAGTAAAACTTTTGACAAAGAATTACAAACTAATTCTTACGGAAAAATCGGCATCAACGGTTTTGAAAATGAAAGATATTATATAGAACAGATGTCTACTATAGAAGGATATCAAGTAGATAAAAATAGATATATTCTAGAAGATGAAGGAGGATATATTAAAACTATAAAAAATTTAAAAGAAGGTGAAGAAGATAATCAAAAAAAAGATATTCTTCTAGAACCTAAAAATGAAGTAGAAAAAGTAGATAAAGAAAATGAAAATAAGGTATATAAATATAAATTTTTATTAAGTAATTTATATGAAACAAGTTTAGAAATAGAAATAGGAAAACAAGAGAAGATAATAACAGAAAAAGATTTTTTCCATTATAGTATTCCGTGCAAGTTAAAAATTGACGGAGTTAATAATTTAAAATATAGTGTAGAGGAAGAAAGTACACAAAGTCCTTTTATAAATATTAAAGATTCAGATACAAATGAGATAAAAAATGAGTTTGCTCAAAATGAGACTTTTGTGATAGAGTCAACAGTTCCAACAACTGAAAGTAAATTGATTTTTATAATTAAATTTGAGTATAATGGAAATACATTTACATTTAAAAAAGAACTACCATTTGAAATTTTAGAACAATAAAAAAGCGGTACAATTTGTACCGCTTAAAATATATTAATTTTCTTTTAGTTTTCTTTTGTAATTTCCAGAAATTAGCTTTGGTAAATAAGTAATTAATTTATAGACTGCTAGACGAATTTTTTTGCTCCATAAATAAGATTTTCTTAATTTTCTAGCAGAACCTAAAGCAACTGGCTCATCATCTAAAACGACTAATTCGTTTTGGACTTTTTCTAGTGGAAAAATATAATTTTGACCATTATTATTATCCCATATATTATTATTGTTTCTAAAACAGAAATTAAAAGTATCACCTTCTAATAATTCAATTTCTGCTTGGAAACCTAAATCAGTTTTTTCCATTTTAATATCATTAACATTATCCCAATTTAAACCAAAACCATAATGAATAAAAACCTCAGATGAGTTATCTTGGTATAAATTTCCTAAATATGAGATTTTTACTTTACTATTTTCAACTAATTTATCTGTATTAAAGAATATATTTTTTGTTAATTCCATCTAAATTCTCTCCCTTTAATTTGTCTTTTGCTGGTAACATTATAATATTAAATTCTACAATGTTCAAGTATTTTCCTTAAAAAAATATATTACGTTTTTGTTACAATTTTATTACAAAAGCAAAAAATGTTTATTTCCAATATTTTAAGTAATCAAAAATATTGTAAAAAATAATGTTTTGTGGTAATATTAAATAGAAAAATAAAAACAAAAGGGGAATTTTTATGGGAGAAAAAATAATGGAGGAAAACAAAGAAAAATTAAACAAAAAGGATGTAGAAGTAAAGGAAGAAAATATAGAAAATAATGAAGAAAAAAAAGAAATTGTAGAGGAAAAACAAGAAGAAAACAATAAAGATGAGACAAAGTTTAAAAAAGCAGAAGAAAAAAGAAAAGAACTAGATAAAAAAATGCAAGAAATGATTGATAAAAGAAAGAAAAATAAAAAAAGATATATCATTTTAGGTAGTATAATAGGAGTTCTTTTAGTAATTGCTCTTTTTGTTTCTACAATATTTGCTTTTGTGAACATCAATAATGATAAAATAGTAAGTGGTGTATCTATTTCTGGAATAGATATGTCAGGGCTTTCAAAAGATGAAGCTAAAGCTAAATTAGAAGAAATCTACAATAAAAAAGAAGAACAAGAAATAAAATTAAAACGTGGAGAATATGAAACTGTTTTAAGTCCTGTTTTAATGGAAGTAGATTACAAAATAGATGAAGCTGTAGAAGAAGCATATAAAATAGGAAAAGAAGAAAATATTTTTGTGAATAATTATAAAATTTTATTTGCTTTAATTTGGAAAGAAAATATTCCAGTTAATATGACATTAAATGAGGAAGTAACAAGACAAACAATAGATGATATGAACACAAACTTATCAGATGTTGTTATAGAGTCTAGTTATACTTTAGAAGATGAAGAATTAATAATAACTAAAGGAAAACCTGGAGTTATAATAGATACTGATAATTTATTAAATAAGACAAAAGAAATATTAACAGATACTAATATAAGTGATGATTTTGTGGAAATTCCTGTTATAAATAAAGACCCAGATCCAATTGATATCGATAAAATACACGAAGAAGTTTATAAAGAAGCAAAAGATGCATATTACACAGAAAACCCACTTCAAGTTTATCCAGAAGAAAAAGGTATTGATTTTGATGTAGAAAATGCAAGAGAGATTTTAAAAGAAGATAAAGAAGAATACGTTATACCTTTAATAATAACAGAACCAAAAGTAACTTTAGATGACCTTGGAACAAAAGCTTTTCCAGACCAATTAGCAACATTTACAACAAGATATGACGTAAGTGATGTTGATAGAACAACAAATGTTGTACTTGCTAGCAACAAGATTAATGGTACTGTATTAAGACCAGGAGAAGAATTTTCTTATAATAAAGTTGTAGGAGCAAGAACAGTTGCAGCTGGGTATAAAAATGCAAAAATATATTCAGCAGGTCAAGTTGTAGACGGTTTAGGTGGAGGAATATGCCAAGTATCATCAACATTATATAATGCTGCTTTACTTGCAAATTTAGAAATAACAGAAAGAAGAAATCACCAATTTGTAACTTCATATGTGGAAGCGGGAAGAGATGCAACAGTAGTTTATGGTTCAACAGATTTTAAATTTAAAAACACAAGAAAATATCCAATAAGAATAGTTGCAACAGCAAAAAATGGAATATTAACAATGACTATATATGGAATAAAAGAAGAAAATGAATATACTTTTAAATTTACTCCAAAAGTATTAGCAACAACGCCATATCAAACACAATATATAGATGATAATACTCTACCAGAAGGAACTGAAAAAGTTAAACAAAAAGGTGCAGTAGGTCAAAAAGTACAAACAACTATAACTAAATTCTTAAATGGAAAAGTTGTTTCAAGTGAAGTGCTTTCAGTTGATACATATACTCCTATGACAAGAATAATTTTAAGAGGAACAAAAAAAGTAAGTAGTGAACCTTCAACACCAAAAGTAGAAACACCCGAAGAAACGCCACAACCAGAAACAACACCAGAACCAGAAACACCGGCAGAGGAAACAACACCAACTGAAGAAGTAGAAACACCAGCTACTGGTGAAGAATAAGACCTAAAAAAGGTCTTATTTTAATTAAAAATTATGTAAAATGATTTCGCAATATTATTATTGGAGGTAGTATGGAAATTAAATATATAAAAATAGATATAGACGATAATAAAAAAATGAAGATTTTTCATATGTTTTATGAAAATATAATAGTTCCAAACTTTAATAGAGATGAAAGAGAAACAGAGGAACAATTCAAGGAATTACTAAAAAATAAAGATCAAAATTGTAAATATTATATAATTGTAGTAACAGATGAATTTAATAATATACTACGGTGGGATAATATTTGACTATTTATCAAAAATAAATGTAGGTTTAATAGAATATATAGCAGTTTCAAAAGAATATAGAAAAAAAGGAATAGCTACAAAAATTTTAAATTATATGGTATATATACTTAATAAAGAATCTAAAAAGAAAAAGTTAAAAAGAATTAAATTTATATGTGGAGAAGTAGAAAAAGACTTTGGAAAGAAACAAGAAAAACATTATTTTTGGGATAAATATGGGTTTAAAAAATTAGAATTTAAATATATACAACCAGCTTTAGATGAAAATAAGAAAAATGTAGAAATTATGACATTTGGAATTATGACTAAAATACCAAATGCTGAATTTGAGAAAAAAACTATTAGTAGCAGTTTATTAAAAGAAATATTATATGAATATTATGGTAAAGATGAAAAAGCTAAAGCAGTTTTAGACTATATGAGTAAAGAAATTGATAATAAAGGAAGTTTAATAAATTTAATAAATTAATAAAAAATAGGGGGATGTGAATTTTGAAAGAATATGTTGTAAAAGAAGTAAATAATACAGATGAAAAATTTTTAGAAGATGTTTTAAATGTAGATAAACAAGTATATCCAAAAGAAATACAAGGAACTCTAGAAGAATTAAAAGAAAGATATAAATCTAAAAAACAGCATTTTCTACTAGTTTATAAAGAAGAAGAAATAGTAGGATATATTTGTTTTTTTCCAATCACAGATGATTTATCATCAAAAATAAAAAATAGTAATGTAATATATGATAATTACATAAAAGCAAAAGATATAAGCGAATTCAGAAAAGATAAGTTAACAGATATATATGTAATTTCTGTTGCGATTATTCCAGAAGAACAAGATACAGATGCAATAAGAGTTTTAACAAATAATTTTATGGGTATATTAAAAAATAAAGTTAAAGAAGGATATTTATTAAATAATATAATGGCAACAGCATCTTCTGATGATGGAATTAAATTTTTTAGTAATCTAAATTTTAAAGAAACAAAAACATTAAAAAATAATTGTAAATTAATGTCTTGTAATATAAATGATATAAAAACAATTAAATTTGCAAAAGCATACAAAGATGATTTTTATATAATGATACCATTTACAGGAGAAGAACCAATAATTGAAGAAAATAACGATGATATAGGAAATTCATATGCAAATTCGTTAAATAAATTTACTGATTATGAGTGTAATAACAATATTGTAAAATCTTTAAATAGGAAATTTTTAGGTAAATTATTGCTTGGTTGTATTGACGATTATTATACAAAAGAAGTCCTACAAACTCAAGAAGCATATTTGTTTTTAACAAGTCATAAAAAAACAAAATTACATATATTAACAGTAGTTGTTCCAAATAACAAGATGTCAACTACAATGTTACAAGACCAAGCTACTAGTGATAATCTTTATATTTATAATAATGATTGGATAAATTTAATTACATATATTGAGAAAAAATATAATTTTAAAATATGTGGTAAACCAAAAACTATAGTATGTTTATCGAATAAGCCAAAAAATATAGAAGAAATGAACGCAATGCTTGCAAGTGAGGCTTTTGAGGGAGAATATACAATAAATTATGATGAATCTATACTTACATCAAATGCTTTAGAAGAAATTGCTAAAAATGATATCTCACAATATGGTTTTTTTGAAGCATATGCGTCAGATATATCAATAGTGTTTATTTTAAAGAATTTTAGTGATATTTACAAGGAAAATTTAAGACAACAAACTTTAGTATTAGTTGTAGCAGAATTGGTAATGCTTCAAGATGCTTCAATAAAAAGAACAAATCAAAAAATAGTAGAAGGTTTATCAAAAGAGGGAAATGTTTCTTTAAAATTTATAGAGAACTTATATAAAGAATTTGGTAAAACAGTAGTTTTTTGGGATACTGATAATTTTTATTATAGATCATCACAGAGTTTTGCAGATTCAATATATAAAAGTTTTAAAACACATGAACATTTTGAACTATATAAAAAAGACCAAGAATTTTTAGAACATATAGTAGACTTAAAAAATGCACAATCTACAAATAGAGAAAATAAAATATTAAACATAATAGCTATATTATTAGCATTATTACAAGTAGTACCTGTAATAATAGAATTTATAAATTGGCTATTAGGAAAAGTAAGCTTTTCAAATGTATTGTTTGCAATTTCTGGGACAGGTATAACATTTACATTAATATTACTTATCATAATTAAATATAGAAAATCAAATAAAAAACATTAAGGAGCAAAAGCTCCTTAATAATGAAGGTACTTAAATTTAATAATAATAGTATCTTCTTTTATTTTAATTAAAAAATAAAAATAAATCATAAAATTACCTCCTTTAAACATAAAAATAAATTCAAAAGCCGTTTGACAAACTAAAAGTAAAATGCTATAATAGTCAAGACGAAAGAATACGGCTCTTTAGCTCAGCTGGTAGAGCAACAGACTCTTAATCTGGAGGTCCTCGGTTCGAAACCGAGAAGAGTCACCAAAGGTTTCTAAAAAGAAACCTTTATTTTTTTCTAAAAAATAAAAAATTCTATTGAAAAAAATAGATAAAAAATATAAAATAAAATAAGAAAAAAATAGGAGAAAAAACAAATGAGAATAGTATTAAGTGGTAGTTCAAAAGTAAAAGAAAAAGTATTTGAAATAGCAAAAATATTAGAAGAAAAAGGTTATGAAGTCGTTGTTCCAAGAGAGTTTTATGTACATATGGAAAAAAGAGAACACTCAATGAGGCATTTTGATGAAATTTGTAAAAAAGAAACAGATATATTATTAGCAGTAAACGAAACAAAAAATGGAATAAAAAATTATATAGGACCTAATACATTTGCAGAAATTGCAATGGCATTTTATAAACAAAAGAAAGTTTATGTATTAAACGACTTATACGAACCATATATAGATGAATTAAAAGGTTGGGGAATAATGCCACTAAAAGGAGATTTAAGTAAAATAGAAAAATAAAAAAATTTGACAAAAAGCTTAAAACGTACTAAAATAATACTATTGGGAAAAAATATAAAAGGGGTGATGGACTTGCTAAAAATATATAATACAGATATTGAAACAAATGAGTTACAAGAAATAAAAGAATTTAAAAAAGGTGCGTGGATCAATTTAGTAAATCCATCGGAAAATGAAATAAGAAAAGTATGTGAAAATATAAATATACAAGAAGAATTTATAAGAGATGCCTTAGATTTTGAAGAAAAAGCAAGAATTGACCAAGAAGATGACGACAACACAATTCTTTTTGTAGTTGATGTACCAATAATAGAAAAAGGAGAAGAAAACGAAATATATACAACAATGCCATTAGGTATGATAGTTGTAAGAGACGACTTTTTTATAACAGTATCACTTAGAAAAAATAAGATAATAGAAAGTTTCGAAAAAAGAAAAATAAAGAATTTCCAAACATATAAAAAGACAAGATTTATATTTCAAATATTATACTTAAATTCGTCTTTTTATTTGAATTACCTAAAACAAATAAACAAAGAAACAGAAATAGCAGAATATATATTAAAAAATTCAATGAGAAATAAAGAATTATTAAAATTACTAAACTTAGAAAAAGGTTTAGTATATTTTACAACATCACTAAAATCAAATGAGTTAGTAATGGAAAAAACTCTAAGAGGAAAAATAATAAAATTATATGAAGAAGATAGCGAAATACTAGAAGATGCTATCACAGAAAATAAACAGGCAATAGAAATGGCTCAAATATATAGTAATATCTTAAATGGAACAATGGATACATATGCATCAATAATATCAAATAACTTAAATAGTGTAATGAAAACACTAACATCAATTACAATTATATTAGCAGTGCCAACAATGATATCAAGCTTTTGGGGTATGAACGTAGGATTACCACTTCAAAATAGTCCGTATGGTTTTATAGTAATGATTATAATATCTGTAATACTTACTCTACTTGTATCTTGGTGGTTAAAAAGAAGAAATATGTTAGATTGAGACAAAAAGAGGGTGTCCCCTTTTGTCTCAATCTAATATTTTTTGTATTTTGCTTAGTTCATTTTTTAAAGTATTATAAAGAGATTTACTAATATTATTATCTAAATAATTTTCATAATTATAAATATTTTTATTAATATCTAATAATTTCATTTTTTGTTTTTTCTTTGAAGTATCTTTATACATATAAATAGGCACATATTTATAATTATCTATTGTAATTTTGCCGTCTGTATGTTTTGTAATATCTATATTTAAAATAATAGAATCTCTTGTATATTCAGCATTTTGGTCAGCTATAAAATTACCTAAAGAATATATAACAAAACCGTCTTTAGTTGTTCCATCATCTAAAGTAACAGTTCTTTTTTCCATAGGTTCTAGAACGTGAGGGTGTGTTCCTAAAATAATATCAACACCATTTTTAAATAAAAAATCAGTAAGTTGTTCTTGAGTAGAATTTGGAGTTGTTTTGTATTCTGTACCCCAATGCATACAAGCAATTATAATATCTGGTTCTTCTTGCTTTGCTCTATCTATTTGTTCTTTCATTAAGTTTTCATCAATAAGATTAACACAATAAGGTTTATCAGAAGGAATAGGAATACCATTAGTACCATAAGCAAAATTAACAAAAGCAATTTTAATTCCTTTGACATATTTAATTAAAGTTTTATCTTGTTCTTCCTTAGTTTTATAAGTACCTAAATGAGAAATATCAGCATCATTTAAAACATCTATAGTTCTAGACAAACCATTAAAACCTTTATCTAAAGCGTGATTGCCAGCAGTAGATAAAACATCTACACCGATATCTTTAAGTTCATAAGCTAAACTGTCAGGAGTATTAAAAGTAGGATAACTGCTGTAACCAACATCTTCTCCTGCAAAAGTCGTTTCCAAATTACCAACACAAATATCAGCAGTTTTAGTATATAAACTTATATCATCAAAAACATAAGAAAAATCATATTCACCAGTTTCATCATTATACGCATCTATATACTGAGTATTATGGCACATAATGTCACCAATAGCGGTTAAAGTAAAAGTAGTATCAGTTTGTGTTTCTTCAGAATTATTATTTGTCTTATTTTCCTCATTTGCTTTTTCTTCATTTTCGATTTCTTGTTTATAAGAAGAAACTAAATTTTGATAATCATTTCTATTCTTAAAATAATAAAAGATAGCAACTAAAGCAAGAGCAATAAATAGGATAGAAATAGTAGAAATTAATATTTTATTAGTTTTCTTATAATTAATAGTATTTTTAGTTTTCTTTTTATTATTACGACCTCTTGAATTCCTTCTCAAAAAAATCACCTCTACTTTTCTTACTTTTTTACAAAATATCACAAAAAACGAAAAAATTCAACAAAAATAATTTAATAAGATTTTATAAAAACAGAAAAAAATAAAAATGAATAAATAAAAAAATTTTCCATATAATAAAAATAACTAAAAAATTAAAGGAGGAAGATTAAAATTATGAAGGTTATAGATAAAATTGCGTTAGTATTAATTATAATAGGTGCAATAAATTGGGGACTAATCGGTTTATTTGGCTTTGACTTAGTTGCAACGATATTTGGTGAGATGTCAGTTATATCTAGAATAATATATGGATTAGTTGGACTATCTGGTTTATGGGGAATAAAATTATTATTTGATGACTAAAATGAGAAAAATGGGGACGGGGCTTTTTTGTCGCACTTTTCCATTTATTTCCAAAATGCGACAAAAAAGCCCCGTCCCTAAAATTCTCACTTGAAAAAAAGAGGAAAATATTGTATAATACCTAGGATAAATTTTTTAGGAGGAGAAAAAATGTTAGTAGCAAATGGAGTTACTGTTAGATTTGGTAAAAGAGTTTTATTTGAAGATGTAAATATTTCTTTTAATAAAGGAAATTGTTATGGTATTATAGGCGCAAATGGTGCGGGAAAGTCTACTTTTTTAAAGGTTTTATCTGGTGAAATAGAACCTAGTAAAGGTGATGTGAGTCTAGATAAAGGGGAAAGAATCTCAGTTTTAAAACAAGACCATTATGCTTATGAAGATTATACAGTTATGGATACTGTTATTATGGGAAATAAAGAATTATATGATATTATGAAAGAAAAAGAAGCTATTTATATGAAACCTGATTTTTCAGAAGAAGATGGTATGAAAGCTGCTAAATTAGAAGAAAGATTTGCAGAATTAGATGGTTGGAACGCAGACACAGATGCAGCTAAACTTTTAAATGATTTGGGTATTGTTCCAGAAGACCATTATAAATATATGAGAGAAATTGAAGCAAAAGATAAAGTTAAAGTTCTTCTAGCCCAAAGTTTATTTGGAAATCCTGATGTTTTGTTACTAGATGAACCTACAAACGATTTAGATGTTAAAAGTATAAATTGGCTACAAGATTTTTTAATAGATTTTGAAAATACTGTCATTGTAGTATCACACGATAGATATTTTTTAAATAAAGTATGTACATATATAGCAGATGTTGATTTTGGTAAAATAAAAGTTTATCCAGGAAATTATGATTTCTGGTATGAGTCAAGTCAGCTTGCATTAAAACAAGCAAGAGAACAAAATAAGAAAAAAGAAGAAAAGATTAAAGAATTACAAGACTTTATTGCAAGATTTAGTGCAAATGCGTCTAAATCTAAACAAGCTACATCAAGAAAGAAAACTTTAGAGAAAATACAATTAGAAGAAATTAAACCTTCTAATAGAAAATATCCATATATAGATTTTAAACCTGATAGAGAACCTGGTAAAGAAATTTTACAACTAAAGAATATTTCTAAAACAGTAGATGGTGTAAAATTATTAGATAATATCTCTTTTGATGTTAAAGAAGGAAATAAAATTGCAGTTTTAGCAGACAATGAGCTTGTAAAGACTCTTCTTTTCCAAATAATTGCAGGAGAAGTTGAACCTGATGAAGGTGAAGTAATATGGGGAACTACTATTACTAATACATATTTCCCTAAAGATAACAATTATTTATTTGAAACAGATGAGAATTTAACAGATTGGCTAAGAAAATATTCAAAAGACCCAGATGAAACATATGTTAGAAGCTTTTTAGGAAGGATGTTGTTTTCAGGAGATGAAGCTTTGAAGAAAGTAAAAGTATTATCTGGTGGGGAAAAGGTTAGATGTGTACTTTCTAAAATGATGCTTTCAGGTGCTAATTTCCTAATATTTGATGAACCAACAAACCATTTAGATATGGAAAGTATTACAGCCTTAAACGAGGGTATGAAGAAATTTACAGGAAATATTATATTTACATCACACGACCACGAATTAACACAAACAGTAGCTAATAGAATTATTGACATTAAAGAAAATGGACAAGTTATAGATAGAGAAGTTACTTATAATGAATATTTAGGAGTAGAATAATGTTTAAAAAAGCTGATTTAAAAAAGTTTAAGGAAATATATAGAAAACATATTATAAAAGATTTCCCAAGAGGGGAAAGGTCAAGCTTAAATAACTTTAAGAAAAGAATTACAAGCAAAAATGAAGAATTATATATTTTTTCTGAAAATGGAGAAGAAAAAGCATATACCATAATTGCAAATCTTGATAATAACTTTATTTTAGTATCTTTCCTTGCGGTTTTTAAACAATATAGAGGAGAAGGAATTGGAACTAAGTTATTAGCAGAAATTAAAGAAAAGTTTAAAGCTAAAAAAGGAATTATTCTTGAGGTAGAAAGCCCAGAAGATGCAATTTCTGAAAAAGATAAAATTATTAGAGAAAAAAGAATCAAGTTTTACGAAAAATCTAGTTATAAAATGCTTAAAAACACAAAGATATTTTTTGGAAATATTTCATTTAACATTATGACTTTAAATAATAAAGATAATATAGATGAAAAAGAAATTGCAAATGTTTTAAATGAATTTTATTTAAAAACTTCTAAAAGATATGATAAGACATTGAGTTTTAGAGTAATAGAAGGATAGGAAGATATTTAATTATCTTCTTATTTTTATATTAAATCACATAAAAATGTGAAATGAAGAAAAAAATTTCACATAATTTTGTGAAATTAACAAAGACATTTTTGTATATAAAAATAAAAAGTTAAAAACAAAAGTTATTTTTATATATAAAAATAACTTGACAAACAGTAAAAAGAAACTTATAATATATTTAGGTGATATATATGTTAAAAAGAGAGATGTATTTAAAAAGAATTAGAGAATTTTATAATAGTGATTTAATTAAAATTTTAGTTGGAATTCGTAGATGTGGTAAATCAGTCATATTAAGACAGATTATAGAGGAGCTAAAAGAAAAAGGAATTAAGGAAGAACATATAATATATGTTAATTTTGAATTTATAGAATTTGAAGATTTAACAGATTACAAAAAATTAAATAAGTATATTAAAGAAAAAATAAAAGATGAAAAATTATATTATTTGTTCTTTGATGAAATTCAAAATGTAACTAAATTTGAGAAAGTTATAAATTCATTAAGAGCTTCAGAAAATGTTAGTATATTTATAACTGGCTCAAATAGTAGATTACTTTCTAATGAATTATCTACTGTGTTATCCGGAAGATATGTTTCATTTAAAATAAGTCCATTATCATATAAAGAAGTTTTAGAACTATTAGGAAAAACAAAATCAACAGAAGATATTTTTGAAGATTTTATAAAATGGGGAAGCCTTCCTAATAGATTTGAGTTTAAAAGTGAAGATGCTATTAAAAGTTATTTATATGATGTTTTTGATTCTATAATATTAAGAGATATTGTAGAAAGATTAAAAATTAGAGATATTCCATTATTTAATTTAATATTACAATATATTGTAGATACAATTGGAAGAGAATTTTCAGCCGAAAATATTAAAAATTTTTTAAAAAGTGAAGGAAGAAATGTTTCTACATTAACAATATATTCATATTTAGATGCTCTTTGTAAAGCTTTGCTAGTTAAAAAAGTATATAGGTATGATGTACACGGAAAGGCGGTATTAAAAACACTTAATAAGTATTATGCAACAGATTTAGGAATAGCACAAATTAAAAATCATAAGGCAGAAATCGACAAATGTTATGCTTTAGAAAATATTGTATATAACCAATTAATTATAAGAGGTTATGATGTATATTCTGGTAAAACTAAAAAAGGTGAGATCGATTTTGTTGCAACAAAACCTAATAAAAAAATATATATACAAGTTGCATATAGTATACCAAATGAAGAAACTAAAAAAAGAGAGTTTGGAGCTTATGAAGTTATAAATGATAATTATCCTAAATATGTAATTTCAACAGATAAAATGGAATATGATTATAATGGTATTAAACATATAAATATTATTGATTTTCTTTTAGATGATAATTTTTAAATTGGCAAGTTAGTGTAAAATAAATTCGGGAAAAATATAAAATAAAAAATAAGATACTCCCAAAATTGTGTTAAAATAAATTTAA
>CALXEY010000017.1 GCA_944387455.1 uncultured Clostridia bacterium | reverse complement strand
ATTGAACCTATACATTCTCTATGTCCACAGTTTTCATCTTCGCAAGTCCATATTGGAAGTGGTGTTCCCCAATATCTGTCTCTTGAAATTCCCCAGTCAATTACATTTTCTAGGAATTTCCCAAATCTTCCTGTTTTTATTGTTTCTGGATACCAATTTACTTTACTATTGTTTTCAACTAATTCATCTCTTAGCTTACTCATTGCAACAAACCAACTCTCTTTTGGATAGTAAAGAAGTGGTGTGTCACATCTCCAACAATGTGGATATGAGTGTAGGTGTTTTTCTTTGCTAAATAATTTATTGTGTTCTTTTAACCATTTACAGATATCTTCATTGCAGTCTCTTACAAATCTACCTGCCCAAGGTTCTACCTCTTTTACAAAGTTTCCTGATTTATCTACTAAGTTTACAAATGTTATTCCGTTTTGTTTTGCAACTATACTATCATCTTCACCATATGCTGGTGCAATATGTACTATTCCTGTACCGTCTGTTAATGTTACATAGTCTCCGTGAATTACAACAAATGCTTTTCCTTCTACTTTAGCAAATGGCATTAATTGTTCATATTTTACTCCTAATAGTTCTTCTCCTTTGAAAGTTCTTACTATTTCATAAGGTGTTTCTCTTAATACATCATCTATTAAGTCTTTTGCTAAAATATAGTTTTCATATTTTGGTTCATCATCTGTTCCAACATTTGCTTTTACTTCTGCATATTCATATGATTTATTTACTGCTAATGCTAAATTTGAAGGCAATGTCCAAGGTGTTGTTGTCCAAGCTAATATATATGTGTTTTCATCATATCCTTGGTTTGCTTCTACTTTGAATTTTGCAATACAAGTTAAATCTTTTACATCTTTATATCCGCTGAGCAACTTCGTGTGATGAAAGTGCTGTTCCACATCTTGGACAATATGGCATAACTTTATGTCCTTCATATAATAAGCCTTTATCCCACATTTGTTTTAAAGCCCACCATACTGATTCTATATATTCATTGTGATATGTTACATATGGGTTATCCATATCTACCCAAAAACCTACTTTATTTGTCATTTCTTCCCACATATGAACATATGTGAATACACTTTCTTTACATTTTTTAACAAAGTTTTCTACTCCATATTCTTCTATTTGTTCTTTTCCTGAAATTCCTAAAGATTTTTCTATTTCAAGTTCTACTGGAAGTCCGTGTGTATCCCACCCAGCTTTACGTATTACTTTGTAGCCTCTCATTACTTTATAACGTGGAATTATGTCTTTTATTACTCTTGTTTCTATATGACCTACGTGTGGCTTTCCATTTGCTGTTGGTGGGCCGTCATAAAATGTAAAATATCTTTTTCCTTCGTTCATTGCAAAGTTTTTCTTCATAATGTCATTTTTCTTCCAGTATTCAGAAACTCTTCTTTCCATACCTACAAAACCGTCTTTTAAATCTACTTTTTTGTACATAACATCTCCTCCTTAAAATTTATTTATATTAAAAATTAAAAACTAAAACAAAAAGAGTTTTTTCAATCCATTAGGACGAAAAAACTCCGCGGTACCACCTAAGTTAGTAAATAATTTATCTTAATAATAATTTACTCTCTTTAATTTCTTTTAACGCAAGATTACGGCTAACTTACTTATTTTCAGTATAGCAACAAACTAAGGTGATAATAAATAATTTTTACTTACTAAACTTACAGCAAATGTTTAGCTCTCTTTAAGATATTACATTATTTATCTTGTCCTTGTTATTGTTTTTAACATTTATGTAACTATTATAACACCTTTTTTAGATTTTGCAAGTGTTTTTTCTTAATTTTTAAACACTAAACAAACTTCCTTCTATTTCATCTCGCCAATCTTCTAAGTCTTCTACCCTTTCTTCTAATTCAGGATATTTTTCTTTTTCTTCTTTTAATAAACTCCTAAAACAATTATGTTCTTTATCATTATTTAATACTGCTTCTTGAAATTTATTAAAGTTTTTGTTTATTGTTTCTTCTAAACTTCTAAATTTATTCTCTATAGTAAAATCTATTTGAGTAATAATATTTTCTAAAGAAAGTCTAGTAACTTTTCTATCTCTTATAATTTTATTAATTCCTTCTGTATTTTCTTTAGTTGCTTTTTCTAAGCTATCTACTTTGCCTTCTAGACTTGTTATTCTTTCTGTATTCTCTTTTGTTACCTTTTCTAGGCTATCTACTTTTACTTCTAGACTTGTTATTCTTTCTGTATTCTCTTTTGTTACCTTTTCTAGGCTATCTACTTTTACTTCTAGGCTTGTTATTCTCTCTGTATTTTCCTTTGTTGCCTTTTCTAAATCACCAACTTTACTTTCTAGAGTAGTTACTTGTGATGTTAATGTTAAA
Organism: uncultured Clostridia bacterium; assembly: GCA_944387455.1. Lineage (GTDB taxonomy): Bacteria > Bacillota > Clostridia > TANB77 > CAG-508 > CAG-269. The sequence continues at coordinate 21,125 of CALXEY010000017.1, read as the reverse complement.
ATTGATTTAGTATTTTCCCTTGTTGCTTCTTCTAGACTACCAAGTCTTATGTCGTTCTTTTCCCAACGCTTATCGTTTTCCTCCCAGCGTTTGTTATTTTCTTCCCAACGCCTATCATTTTCCTCCCAACGCTTGTTGTTTTCTTCCCAACGTTTTTCTTCTTCTGTTCTAAAAGCTCTTAACTCTTTTAGAATTGTGTTTGCAATTTCATCAGACATAATGATTCCTCCTTATAATTAAAATTTTGGTCTTTATATTAGACCGTCAAGGAATCATTTTCCAAATCTTTAATTCTATCATTTAAATTAGCTATTTTTACACATAAAGACTCTATTAATTGTTTTTGCTTAACTTTTTCTATATAATTATCAGTTTGGTTTAAAACCATTAAATCTACTTTTTCTTCTAAACTCTCAACTTTTCCTATTAACTTAACAATTTCTATAGTGTTTTCTTCTATGATGCTTTTATAATTTTTTAATATTTCATTTGTCTTTTCTAAACTGTTATTTTTATTATCCATTTAACATCACTCCTCCAAAAAATATATAAAATTGTTCTATAACTTGTAACATCTATTTAACCACAGTATTACAAAAAAGTCAAGAAAAAAGAACAAAAAAGTAAAATTTCTTGTTCTTTAAGGGCGTGTTTACTTATAAGTTACACCAGTTTCTCTGTCTCTTTTGCAATCATTAATTCTTCGTTTGTTGGAATAATATAAACTGTAATTTTAGACTCTGGTTTAGAAATAATCTTTTCTTCACCACGTACATTATTTTCGTCTAAATCTAACTCTACTCCCATAAATTTAAGTTTTTCACAAATACCTTTTCTAATATTTATTTGGTTTTCTCCAATTCCACCTGTAAATATAATATAATCTATACCGTTCATTAAACTTGCATATTTTGCAATATAAGAAGCAATAGAATATTCAAAACTCTCAATTGCAATTTTTGCTCTTTCATTTCCTTCGTTTGAAGCTATTTCTATAACTCTAAAATCTGGTGCTAAACCTGAAATTCCCATTACTCCTGATTTCTTATTCAAAATATCTTCCATTTCTCCAGCTGAAATATTTTCTTTTTTCATAATATATGTTAAAACAGAAGGGTCTAAATCACCACTTCTAGTTACCATTGGAATACCACCTAAAGGTGTTAGTCCCATACTTGTATCATAAGATTTTCCGCCTTTAATGGCACATATACTTGAACCTTGTCCTAAATGACAAGAAACAATTTTTAATTTTGATATGTCTTTTCCTTCTATTTCTGCCAATCTTTGTGATACATACATATGTGATGTACCGTGTGCACCATATTTTCTAATTCCATATTTTTTGTAATATTCATATGGTATTGGATAAATATAATTTTCTTTTGGCATAGTTTGGTGGAAAGTTGTGTCAAATACTGCAACCATTGGTTTACCCGGCATAACTTTCTTACAAGCTTCCATACCAAGAGCTGCTGCTGGATTATGTAATGGTGCAAATTCACCACATTTTTTAATGTCTTCTATAACTTTATCATCTATTAAAGCTGTGCTTTTAAAAATTTCACCACCGTGAACTACTCTATGTCCTATTGCATTTATTTCATCTAAACTATCTATTACTTTATATTCCTCATTTGTAAATTGTGCTAAAGTAAATTCTATAGCTTCTTTATGGTCATATGCTGGTTTTTTGATTTCTTTTTTAATTCCTAATGCTTTATGAGTAATAAAAGCCTCTTCTTCTCCAATTCTCTCATATTTTCCAGAAGCTAAAACTTCCTCTGTTTCCATATTTATTAATTGATATTTAAGTGATGAACTACCACAATTTAATACTAAAATTTTCAATTTAATCTTCCTTTCCATTTCATATTATTTTAATTTTTGTTTTTTTATTTTTTCTATTATTTATTTAACAATTTAATAGTTTCTTTAGCAATCATTAATTCTTCATTTGTTGGAACAACATAAACTGGAACTTTAGAATCTTCACTAGAAACTTTCGCTTCAATACCTTTAATCTTTTGGTTTTTCTCTTTATCTAGTTTTACACCAAATATTTTTAAATTTTCACAAATAGCTTCTCTAGAATCTTGTCCTTTTTCTCCAACACCTGCTGTAAATGTTAAAACATCTATACCACCCATAGCAACAATACATTTTGCAACATAAGATGAAACAGTATTATGGAATATTTTAAGGGCAAGTTTTGCGTGATGCCCTCCAGAATTTGCTTCTTCTTCAATATCTCTAAAATCAACAGAAACTCTAGATACACCATATGCTCCTGATTTTTTATTTAAAATATTTTCTGCTTCTTCTGGTGATAAATTTTCTTTATTCATCATATATGTAACAACAGAAGGGTCTAAATCTCCACTTCTAGTTCCCATAACAATACCACCAAGTGGTGTTAACCCCATACTAGTCTCAACAGACTTTCCGGTTTTGTATAGCACATACACTTGCACCTTGTCCTAAATGACAATTAACTATTTTTAAATCTTTAATATCTTTCTTTAATAAATGTGCAACTCTTTCTGCTACATACTGATGTGAAGTTCCGTGGAAACCATATTTTCTAATACCATATTTTTCATAATATTCATATGGTATTGGATATATATATCTTTCTTTTGGTAATGTTTGATGAAAAGCTGTATCAAAAACTGCTACCATTTTCATATTAGGAACAACTTTCTTGCACGCTTCCATACCTAAGACTGCTGCTGGGTTATGGAGTGGTGCTAAACTACTTACACTTCTTATTTCTTCTATTACTTCATCTGTAATTAAAACAGGTTTAGAAAACTTCTCTCCACCGTGAACTACCCTATGTCCTATTCCTGCAAGCTCATCTAGGCTTTTAATAACTCCATAATGGTCATTTGTTAACCTATCTAAAACAAATTCAATAGCTTTTTCGTGGTCTTTAGCCTCACGCTCAAATTTATGTTTAACACCATTTACTTTATGTGTTAAAAAAGAATTTGGCTGACCTATTCTTTCAAAATAACCTTTAGCTAATGTTTCCTCTGTTTCCATATCAATTACTTGGTATTTAAGAGAAGAACTACCCGAATTTAAAACTAAAACCTTCATACTAACTCCTTTCATTGCGACTTTTGGGGACGGGGCTTTTTTGTCGCACTTTTCCATTATTTTCTAAAATGAGAAAATAATGCCCCGTCCCTCTATTTCTCATTTTGTGCTTGAACTGCTGTTATTGCTATTACTCCTGCTATGTCTTTGCTACTGCAACCTCTTGATAAATCATTTACTGGTTTTGCTATTCCTTGGCATAATGGTCCATATGCTTCTGCTTTTGCTAGTCTTTGTACTAATTTATATCCTATATTTCCTGCGTCTAAGTTAGGAAATACTAGTACATTTGCTTCTCCTTTTACTGGGCTATTAGGTGCTTTTGATTTTGCAATTTCTGGCACTATTGCTGCATCTAATTGTAATTCTCCGTCAACTATCAAGTCTTTTGCTTTTTCTTTTACTAATTTTGTTGCATTTATCATTTTTTCTGTTAATTCTGATTTTGCACTTCCTTTAGTAGAGTATGATAACATTGCAACTTTTGGCTCTTTTCCTACTAATTGTTTAAAGCTTTCACTTGATGATATTGCTATTTCTGATAGTTCGTCTTCATTTGGGTTTTGGTTTAAACCGCTATCCGCAAATATAAATGTTCCATTTTCTCCATAATCACAATTTGGCACTACCATTACAAAAAATGCAGATACTAATTTTGTTCCTGGTTTTGTTTTTAATATTTGAAGTGCTGGTCTTAATGTGTCTGATGTTGAGTGTACTGCTCCTGATACTAGACCGTCTGCTTCACTTTTTTCGTCTTTTAACATTAACATACCAAAATGTGTTGGGTCTTTTACTAATTCTTTTGCTTGGTCTTCTGTCATACCTTTATGTTTTCTTAAATTATATAATAATTCTACATATTCATTATATTTTTCTGATGTTTCTGGTTCTATTATTTCAGCTCCAGAAATGTCTATATTGTTTTCTTTTGCTTTATTTAATACTTTTTCTTTGTTTCCTATTAATATTACTTTTGCATATTTTTCTTCTAATACCGTTTTTGTTGCTTCTAATGTACGTATATCTTCTGCTTCTGGAAGTAATATTGTTTTTATGTCTTTTCTTGCTCTTTCTTTTATTTCTTCAATAAATGACATTTTTTCTCTCCCTTCTTTTTATTTTTTTATCTCAAACACATTATATAAGTAAATACAAAAAAGCACAAGAGTTTTTTTACATTTCTTGTACTTTTCATTTTAATTTCTATTCCATTAACTTCTTTATATCTTCATCTTCTTTTAATTCTTCTGATATAAAATGATAACTTTGTTTATTTTGTTTTACTGCAATCGTTGCTAGTTCTTTATCTTTTCTTAGCTCTTCACTTGCATATTTTATTATTATTCCTTTATTTTCAACTGCTGATTTTACAACTTCTCTATCTGCTCTTAATTCTTCACTTGCAAAATACAGTGCTTGTCCATATTTTTTACAAGCTTCTAATATTACTTCTTTATCTGCTCTTAGTTTTTCAGATGCATAACATATTGTCCAAGGTGCACCTTTTACTCCTTTTAATATAACTTCTTTATCATTTTTAAGCATTGTGCTTGCAAATTCTAAACTTTCTGGATCTTGTTCTAAAGCTGTCATTACTACTTCCTTATCATTTTGTAATTCTTTTGATACTAGATCTAAAAACTTTCCATTTTCTGCTACTGCTTTTAATATAAATTCTTTATCATTTCTATGTTCTATTACGTCTTTTTCTGTCATTTAAAACAAGCCTCCTATTTTAATTTAGCAATTAAAGCTTTTATTTTTATTCCTTGCTCTGAAAACATTTTCTCGTGTTCTGTTTCTATATTTTTCTCAAAAATAGGTTCATTATGTAAGTCATATGTTTTTGAAATAACATTAAAACCACTTTCATCAAAGTAATGCAAACTACTTTCAAATAGTTCATCATCATCTGTTTTAAAATATATTTCTCCACCTGGTACTAAAAATTCTTTATATTTTTCTAATTGTTTTGTATGAGTTAATCTCTTTTTTCTATGTTTTCCTCTTGGCCAAGGGTTACAAAAGTTTATATATATTCTTTCTACCTTATCAGCTTTATCTAATATTAAATTTATTCTTTCTATATCAAACCTAGTTAAAATTACATTTTGGGGCTCAATTCCTGCTTCTAAATAACTTGCTTCTACATTTCTTTTAGCAAGCCCAAGCATTGCATCTACCAAGTCTATTGCTAAATAATTTACATCTAAATTCTCTACTGCTAGTTTTGATATAAATGTTCCTTTTCCACAACCTAATTCTAACATAAATGGTAACTTTGAATTTTCAAAATGTTCACACCATTTACCTTTCCATTTTTCTGGTTCATCTTCATAAAATTTACTTGCTTCTAATTCTCCTCTTGCCCATTTCTTATAACGTATTCTCATTTCTACCTCCACTTTCTTTAAGTATTTTAACAAATTAAAAGCATTTTTTCAAGTACAAATTTAGCCGCTAGCTTAGCTAGCGACTATAATTATTCTACATTTACTGTATAACCAGTTGTACTATTTCCTTCTATTAACTCAGAGCTTAGAGAAACTACGGGGAAAAGCGCGAAGCTGTTAGAGTAGTCATCGGTAAAAGAGTAGTACATATCGTAAGCGCCCACGCTGCCACTAATCACGCAGCGAACATCGAAATTGCAATAGCTCGAATTGGCATAAACGCAGCGAGAAGCCACCCAATATGTTGTACTTGTTCCTTTTGGCATTATTATATCATAGAAATTTCCTTTTGCACTACTTCCCACTTCTGAAAAATCTTTAAATGCCGTTTTCATAAATGTATTATCTTTATACCAATATGTTTGATATGGCTGTATACTTGTATTTGCTTGTGCTCTTCCTCTTGCACTTCCTGTATTTTCTGTATCATTTATAAACTCAGATTGCTCAGACATTTCTAAACCGTTTTCTTTTTTGCTTCCGTCTATTACACTATTTTTTTCTTGGCATATATTAATGGGTAATAACTATTACTCTTTGAATATGCACTACTTACTTGTTCTCCATATTTTGCAGCATTTGTATAATTATGTGCTTCTTCTAATGCCGTATCTTTCATATAATGTTCTATATCTTCTATGTCTATACTTTCTGCTGATATTCCTTCTTTTTGCCCTCCATATCCGTACAAATTATTACAAACATCATTTAATAATTTTACCGCATTATTATATCCTTGTGCTCCTCCTAGTTTCACTGTTCCTGTTGTTGGTGCTGTTGGCACTAATTTTACTATTTCATTATTTCTATCTATATCTAACACCTTCCAACTCGTTATTTCGTAATTTGTATCATTTGTGTTTAATTTAATATCGCTTCCAGAATAATCATAATAATCTGCATCCAAATTGTAATTTCCTACTGGACTATAACTTACTTCAGAACCTATTTCTAAGCCTTGTGGAATATGCGATATATAATCATCTAATTTTCCTGTTATTATATATGTTGGTTCATTTGTTTCAATATCTCCATTTTCTTTTACTTGTTCATTATTAGTTATAACACCTTTATTTTTTAATTCTTCTATTACATCATCTAGTTTAGGGGCTCTATGTTTATTTTCAGCATCAATAATAGCTAAATCTATCTGTTCTTCCCAAGAAGCTATTTCTGTATTTTCTTTAGCTGTGTGAGTTTCATCAATAATTCCTTTATCACCAGTTAAAGCTCCAATTGATATGCTTGCTAAAATTAATAAAATAACTATAGTTACAACTAGAGCAATTAGAGTAATTCCATTTTGTTTCTTATTTTTTAATTTTTTTCTAAGTTTTTCTTCTTTGTTTTTTAAATTCTTTTCTTCCATTTTATTTTTCCTCCTTTTTTTATTCTCTTTCTTTTGTTTTTAAACATAAAAAGATAGCAATAAAAGACCATTTTTAGGCTCTTATTACTATCTTTTTTATTATTTTTGTTATACTATTATTTTTTAATAACCTACTTATATATATACAGCCATAAGGCTTTCAAGTGTTCTAGTCATCTACTTTTTCCTCTTTTCATTTGTTTTCTTTGTCGTTTTTTATATGTTTATTTTACATATAAATATGTGATTTGTAAATACTTTGTGTGAAAATTTTTTAGTTGCATCTATTTTTATTTTTGCTTATTTAAATATTATATAGTATAATAATGCCAAGAAGTGAGGAAAAATGGAATTAAAATATAAAGTTACAAATAATAAATATAAAAATATAAATGAAGTAATAAATTCATATTTTAAAATATCAACAAGGTTAAAAAACAAATTAATTAGACAAAAAAACATATTTTTAAATGGTAAATTTGTAGATACAAGAAGTGAGCTTAAAATTGGTGATGAAATAATTATAGACTTTAATTATTCTGAAGATAATTCAAATATAATATCAACAAAAATGCCATTAGAAATTGTATATGAAGATGATTGGTTGTTAGTTGCAAATAAACCTGCAGGAATTGCTATACACCCTTCTATTCTTCATTTTGATAATTCTTTATCTAATGGAATTCGTTATTATTTTGATAAAATTAATTTAAAGAAAAAAATAAGACCTGTAAATAGATTAGATAAAGATACATCAGGTTTAGTTGTTTTTGCTAAATGTGAATATATACAAGAAATTTTAAATACAAGTAATGATATAAAAAAAGAATATTTATGTTTATGTTCTGGAATATTTAAAGAAAAATCTGGAACAATAAATAAGCCTATTGCTAGAAAAAATGGTAGTATCATAGAAAGATGTATAGATAAATCTGGAAAAATAGCTATAACTCATTATAAAGTATTAAAAGAATTTAATGATTATAGTGTAGTTTCTTGTGTATTAGAAACAGGAAGAACACATCAAATAAGAGTACATATGGCAAGTATATCTCACCCACTTATTGGTGATACTTTATATGGCTATCCTTCTACTTTAATTTCCAGACAAGCTTTACATTGTTATAAAATAAAATTTACACATCCGATTACTAAAAACAAATTAGAATTAACTGCTCCTATTCCTAAAAGTTTTGAAACTCTTTGTCAATTTTGATTTTTTAGTCATTTTGTAGTATAATATATATGTACAAACTTTTTTAATTTCTTTGTGTTTTACACAAAGAACCTTTCATATAGTATAAACAAAAAGACAAAAATAACAACAGAAAGGAATTATTATGCACGAATTTACTTACATTTATTTGCTTGTATTTATGGTAGTGGAAGTACTTATTATAGGAATCTGGTTTGAGACAGTATGGCACAAGAGAAATGGTATATTCTCTTTGATAGCAAAAACTATTCCCTTTGCATTAGGGATATTGTTCGTCTACGCTGTTTCTATAACTGTTAATGCGATTTGTATCTTAAACATAATAATCGCTCCAGGCATTTGCGTTTGCCTTTACATATACAAGTATAGCTTTGCATAAAAGTGCATAAAAGCCTAGGATACAACTGTATTCTAGGCTCTTTTAAATTTTTAACAATTTCTAATTGCATTTAATCCTGCTATAGTTCCTTCATATACCGCTTTTGATACTTGAAGTAAACCTCCTGTACAATCACCACAAGCATACAAATTTTTAATATTTGTTTCCATATTTTCATTTACAATAATTTTATCATTTTTAACTAAAACACCTAGCTTTTTAGCAAAATCAGTACTACTAGCTACCCCTTGTGCTATAAAAACACCATCTACTTTTAACTCTGTTCCATCTGCAAGTTCAATTTCCTCTACCTTATTATTACCTTTAATTTCTTTAATTCCTCTAGTTTCTATTTCTACATTATCAGCTCTAAAATCAGGTGCTTTTTTGCCATCTGTAAGAATAATAATTTTTCTTGCTAAATTAATTAAATCATTTGTTTCAGAAATAGCATAATTCCCACTGCCTATTACTGCCACATCTTTATTCTTGTAAAAGAAACCATCACAAATAGCACAATAGCTAATTCCTTTTCCTTCAAATTCATTTATCCCATTAATTTTAGGTTTGTTTTTCTTATTTCCTGTAGCTAAAATAACTTTTTTTGACTTATACAAGCCATTTGAAGTCTTAGTTATAAAATTATAATTATTTTCAGAAATAGTTTCAATTTTAATAACTTCCTCTTCTTTCACATCTACACCTAAATTTTCAGCCTGCTTTATTCCTGTTTTATATAGCTCTTCTCCAGAAATACCATTTTTAAAACCATAATAATTTTCTATTTTATCAGTTTTTTCCAAACTAGATTTATCTCCATATAAAACTAAAACTTTTTTATTAGCTCTTACAATATATAAACTAGCTGAAATACCTGCAGGTCCAGCACCAATTATTACAACATCATAATCCATAACAATTCCTCTTTCCAAAAATATTCTAATAAAATAATTTTAACACATTTTTTTATCCAAGAAAAGACCCATTTAAAACATATTATGTTTTTCTTTTTTCTTTAATGCTTTTTTTATTTTAAATATTTCTTAATATCTAAATTCATATATTTATTAGTTTTATTTTGAATACTTTTTATAAGTTCATCTTTTGTTTTATTTGCTAAATCAAATTGTTCTTTTGTAATCTCTCTATTATCTAATGCTCCTTGTAATTCGTCTTCATCTAAAATTTCTATTTTATTACTCTTTACTGTTATATCTAAATATAAATCCTCATAATAAGGAATATTAGTTTCTTCATCTAAACCATTTTTATATGTAATATCAAAATAATATTCTAATATTTCTTTATTATCGTTTACAAATATTCTTATTGTATAATTCTCATTTTTAGGTATTATTTCAAAAATATAATATCCATCATCAATTAAACAATTTCCATTTAAGGTTATAAAAGGTTCTATTACTTTTTTAAATTTCTTGACTATTACATAATAGTCTTCTTTATCATAATAAATATTAAGTTCATATTTTTTTGCAACATCTAAAAATATTTTACTAGAATATTTTCTTTTCATTAAATCTCTCTCCTTTAATTTTTACATATTTAATATTCTGTTTTTAGTTCTTTTAATTTATTAAACAATTCTTTTCTGTAATTGTTATATTCCCACTCTCTAACATAACAAATATAAGTTTTTTCATCTTTTTTCTCTTTCCAATTTAGAGAAACTTCTGTTGTATCTGTATCTTTATATTTTAAAGAATTTTTATTATAATCTTCTATTGATATTTTAAATTTTAACAAATAGCAGTCTGTCATATCTCCAAAGCCTAAATTAACACGTTTTATTGATATAGGTAAAAATGTTTCTGAATTATTAATTCCAAGGACTTCCATAAGTTCTTGTCTATTTTCTATAAATTCTTCTGTTTTATTTTTTATATCTCTTATTATTAAAATTGTAAAAATTGTTAATATTAAAATAATTGCAATTATTACTAACACTTTCTTCTTCATTTACTTTTATCCTCCATTCTTTTTATTTCAAATACTTCTTAACATTATGACAGATTAAAATTATCTTATAAAAGTACATTGTAAATTTATATATAGTTTACATCTGTAAACAGTTATTGTCAAGGAAAATATCAAAAAGAGACATACCTTATATAGATATGTCCTGAATTGGACAAAATGTCCAAAATGAAACGTCCCTATTCACACTCATAGCTTCCGCACATTGATTCATCTTGTTTTTTTGTATTACAATTTTCTTTTGGTGTTACTTGTATTTCTTCTAAATTACAACCTTTGTTTTTTCTATCATTATATTTACAGCTACTAACTGTACAATTTATTTTTTGATTATTTTCCATAATAAAATCTCCTCCTTTATTTTATTATGGCTTTTTCATTTAGTTTTTATTAATTTATCTTTCTTCTATTTCACTATGTTTTTCTTTTAATTTATTTGCAATTTTATCTAATCTTCCTATTATTTTTTATTCCACCTTTTATTTAATATCTCTTACTTTTTTACAAGGATTGCCATATGCTATAGAGTTATCTGGTATATCTTTTGTAACAACACTTCCTGCTCCTATTGTTACATTATTACCAATTGTAACTCCTGGAAGTACTACTACATTTCCACCAAACCATACATTATCACCAATTTTAATCGGTTTTGCATATTCTAAGCCTTTATTTCTTAAATCTATTTCTATTGGGTGTCCTGCTGTATAAAATCCACAATTTGGTCCTATAAATACATTATCACCAAATTCTACTTTTCCTGCATCTAATATTACACAATTATGGTTCATATAAAAATTATCACCAACAAAAATATTATATCCATAATCACAATAAAAATTAGATTCTATTCTAACATTCTTACCAGTTTTACCTAATATCTTTTTTATTAATTCATCTCTCTTTTCCACTTCTGTTTGTCTTACATTGTTATATTCATAACATAATTCTTTTGTTTTTAACATTTCAGCTAATAATTCTTTATCATAATTTGCATCATAAAGTTCTCCATTATCTCTTTTTTCTTTTTCTGTCATTTTTTCCACTTCCTTTCAGGTTATAGTATATTATTATTCTTTAAATTTTTCAATAAATTTAATTTATTAAATTTTAAAAAAAATTCTAAAAAATGATATATTTAATATTATTTTCTGTTATAATATTAAATATACAAAAATAAAAATAGATAATTTTAAAAATGGAGATGATTCATTTTGTCTAAAGGTAAACACGTAAAACCAAGCCCATATTCTAAACCCAAATTTAAGAAATCTCTTTTATTTGTTTTACTTTCACTTGCTTTACTTTGCATTGCTTTTGATATTTTAACTCCTGCGACAGATACTAAAAGTATAGCTTCTACAAATGAGCAGGAAAATGTTAGTACTTCTGAAGCTTCAGTTGAGCCAGAGCCTGTTGTTATAGAACCTTCAAAAGATGAGAATATGGAACTTTTAATTAAATATGAAATGGAAAAATATAATTTTAATGAAAATAATTTTTATTTTTTCTTTTACAATATTAGTGATAAAAAATATTATTTTTATAATGAAAATACTTATTTTACAGCTGCAAGTACTATAAAAGTACCTGTTGCTATGTATTATTATGATGAGATTAATTCTGGAAATTATACTTTAGATACTGGTATATTATATGCTAGTGGTTGCTATGAAGCTGGTGGTGGAAATATTGGTTCTTTATATTCTGTTGGAGATAAAGTTCCTTTAAAAAACTTGCTTGAACAAGTGATAGTAAACAGTGATAATACTGCAATTAATATTTTAATGGCAAATTTAGGTTATTCAAATGTAAAAAAAGCAATTACAAAATATTCTGATGAAACTATTCCAGATGATTTTTATACAAGTAATATTGCTTCTGCTAGTTTTTATTTTGATGTTATGAATTATTTATATGAACACCAAAATGAATATACTACGTTAATAGACCATATGAAAAAATCTTCTATGGGCAAATATTTAAAAGAATATATTACAGATTATGATGTCGCACATAAATATGGTAGCTATTCTGGATATGTTCACGATTATGGTATTGTTTTTACTGAAAAACCTTATTTAGTAGGAATATTTACAAAAGGTATTCCAAATTCTGATGAAGTAATTGCTAAGATTAGTAAAGATATTTTAGATTATAATTTAGGAAATTTAGATGTAAATTCTTTATTCCCAGAAGAGGAAAATAACAATACACTTAATACCACAAATTCTACTGCAAATACTAATTCTTAATAGAAAAATATCCACTTTTAAATTAGTGGATATTTTTTAAATCTTAATATATTTTATACTTGATAAAACAAAATCAACAATTAATACAGATGCTAAAGAATATATTGTTGCTCTTTGTACATTTATAGGTATTTTATTTAATATTTTTTCTGTTTTCTTTTCCATAAATGGGTGTAAGAAATTAGAAAATATAACTCCTGCTAGTCCCCATACAATTGAAAAACTTAAGCAAATACGCCCACCTATATTAAACATCGCATCTGAATAGTCCCACCACCTTTGGTGAAATACTATTTCTAATATCCAAGATGCTAGAAACTCAAATACAGAAAAAACTATCATAGATATTAGAAATTTTTTAATATTATGACCTTTTAAACCGTCAAAAATAAGTATAAATATGACTGCTCCAAAACCATATATTGGGCATATCGGTCCAAACAAGAAACCTCTTTTTACAAAATGACCAAGTACTAATATTGCATAAAAAGTTTCAAAAACCCAACCTAAAAATGAATATATTAAAAAATACATTATTAATTTATCTTTTGTGGATAATTTTTCATATTTAATAAGTGCTAAACTTTCTTCCAAAAACCTTTCCCCCTTTTTACTTTAGCTAAAAATTCCAATTATCCAAAAAATAATTTTTAAAATAATACTTATTTGTGCTATACCTGCTAAATTTCCTGTTAAAAACCTTCTTATATTTGTTGATTCTCTTATTTTTTTATATTGTATATACCAATCTAGAAACATTATTAAAAGAAATAGTAAATCTATATAAAAAGGTATTCTAATTTTAAAAATATATAATGTTATTCCAATAACTTGTCCTGTAAGTATTCCAAAACATCTACTACATACAGGAAATTGAAACTCTCCTATAAAAAAACTCCTATCTTCTCTTTGGTGGCAACCACATCTATTTCCTAACCTCATAAGAAATGCCCATATTTTTCTTTTTGTACTTATTTTCAACTAAAACCTATTTCCACAATCATTACAAATATTAGTTGTTTTTGTTCTAGTTGTAGTATCACCTGTATTACACAAGCCACAAAGTACTCCTGGCCAACCAAAAAGTAAATAACCACAACAAGCGTCTCCTCCGTCAAAACCTTTTGTATGTGTTTTTGTATCTATTATACTAGAAATATTTTCACTTCCACATCTTGGACATCTCATATTATTTTCCTCCGTTCTTGCAATATTATACTACATTTTTAGTAAAAATACAATCAAAAAAATCTTAAGATAATATTAATAGTAGGGGAAGGTTAAAATCTTCCCCTACTATTAGCTCAAAATTATTTGATGCTTTCGCTAATTCTTCTAATTATTTCAGTTGTTGAAATAGTCTTACCCCTGGGTTTTGATACACACTTAAACCCAAAGTACTTAGAAGCTCTTTCTCTTGCAGATTGTAAAACTGGGTTACCTTCGAAAAACAAGATATCTGGTCTAAGTCTATCAAAAACCTTTTCAAAAGCACTAAGCCACTCTCTTTGCTTATCGTTATCATACTCCAGCATTGTTTCTAGATTATCTTTTACACCTACCAAAAAAGTATAATCTACACATTTTAGAGCATCTACGATTGCAATTCTTTGTTGTTCACTAATTATTGGTCTTGCTTTTCCTTTTCTCCCTGCAAATTTGTTGTCTTTTATTGCTACAACTAGAGTTCCTCCGCACTCTTTTGCCATTTGCAGATACCGCAAATGGTCATAATGGAACAAGTCAAATGTACCAGTTCCCAAAATGATTTTCTCTTCGCTTGCCCTAACAGATTTAAGCTCATTAATTCCGATAATCATTTTAAACCCCTTTCTAGACTTTTTCTTGTTACGACGAAATAATCACAATAATTAGCTATATTAAGTAATTATTGTGATTAAATTATATATTCTTTTTATATTAATGTCAATTATTATATATTTCTATATTTTTTGTATTTTTTATAGAAAAATACTGCTATTACTATTAGTCCAATTATTACAAAAATAATTAAATTTCTAATACCTGCATATGGTAATTTATTTGCTGTCATACTATTATTTTGTGAATTCCCATGATTTCCATTTACACTATTATTATTTCCAACTGGTTTTTTTATTTCATTATTATCCACATTTGTATTTGTATTATCAGTTTCATTACCTGTATTATTAGTATTGTTAGTTGTGTTTGTATCATCGTCATTATCGCCTTGTTCTATATTTATTATAAAGTTCACTTCTGTTTTATTTCCTTGTTCATCTATTGCTGTTAAAACGTAATTACCATTTTCAGTTATTCTATCGCCATTTTTATATCCTTCAACAACATCTCCGTCTTTTGTTAATATAATTTGAGATAAATTTTCATCTGTTATAGATGGTGTTACATAATTATTATAAGTTTTTCCATCTTCCACACCCGTGATTTCAGGTGGTGTTATATCAGGTGTTGGCTCAGGTTCTGGTTCTGGTTCTATATTTTCTATTTCTGTTATTTCCACTACTTGTATATTTTTATTGTTGGCTTCATCCTCTACATAGATTGTATATATACCATTTTCAGTTATATTTACTAAAGAATTCGAAATTTTATCATCTTTTACCATTTGTATTTCTGTTCCATTTTCTTGAAAATATGTAATATCTCTTTCTCCATCTGCTATTTTAACTGTTTTTATTTGTGATTTATCGTCTATTGCATTTATTTTTAAATTTAATGATAATTTATCTTCAGAAAGTTCTTTAGTTATATTTATTGTAGGTGGTGTTGTATCTACTTCAGGTTCTGGCTCTGGTTCAGGTTCTGGTTCTGGCTCTTCATTTATTGTATTTACTTCAAGACTCTGGATTTTTACATTTCCTGCTAAATCTTTTGTATATATTGTATAAACACCGTTTTCAGTTAATTTAATTCTTCCTTCAGCAGAAAAATTATTTTTTTCCATATCAATTTGTTGTCCATTAGCTTCAAAATAACTTTCTTCTTGCTCACCTTTTGCTATTTTAACTATATCTATTTCAGTTAAATTATCTTTAACATTAATTGTTACAGCTACATTTTGTGTATCTATGTTTTCCTGTAAAATTTCTATTTCTGGAGCTGTTAAATCTATTGTAAAAGAAACCTTACTTTCATTTCCACTTACATCTATTGCTGTTAAAATATATTTTCCTTCTTCAGAAATAACATTTCCATTTTCGTATTCTTGTACATTTTCTCCATCTTTTGTTAAAGTAACCTTTAACAAGTTTTCATCTGTAATATTAGGTGTTACTTCTGTATTGTAAATACCTTCATTTACTACATTGCTTATTGAAGGTGGAATTATATCTTCATCTTCTGCTTCATCTATACTTGATATATTTATTTCTTTTACTGTGCTTAAACCTTCTTCATCTTCTGCAAATACAGTATATGTCCCAACACTATCTATTGTAAAATTTGTTTTTATAATTTTCCCTAGTTGTCCTTCTCCAATTCTTGTACCATTATTTAAAAAATAATCTTTATTTTGACTACCTTCTGCCCATTTTATTGTATCTATATAATTGTCTATATCACTAACTGTAACATCTATTTGTTTTGGGTTATCACTATTTTGTACTAAAATTATTTCTGGAGGAGTATTTGTTATTGGTTCATCTATTCCTATTATAGTTTTACTAAGCATATATGAATAACCATCTTCATCTTTAATATATACTGTTATAGTGCAATTTTCATCCACATTGTAATTTGCTGTTACTTCTCTTCCAGGTGTTATTTCTAGACTTTCTCCATTATTTTCAAAATAGTTTGAGTCTAAATTTTCTCCTTTTGCTACTTTTAATTCTACTATATTACTCAATGTATCTGTTGCTGTTATTGTTAAATCTCCTTTATTCTGTTCATCTTGTTCTATTGTTATAGACATAGGATTTTCTTCTGAAGATACAATTCTTTCTGTTGTCATTACTCTAAAACCTGCTTCATCTTCGATTAAAAAAGTATATGTACCATCTTCTTGTAATGTATAGTTTACATCTATATCTCTACCCTCAGTTATTTTTATTTCTTCACCTTTTGTTTCAAAATCATTAAAATCATTTATTTCAGATGATTTTGCATATTTGATTTTTACAATATTACATATGCTATCATTAGCTTTTATATTTATTTCTCTATTTCCTAAATCTGTAATATTTACATCTATTGGTGTTTGTTTTTCTGACAAAAATATTTGCCTTGTTACACTTGCACCATTTTCATCTTTTACAAAAATTTCATATAAACCTTCTTCATCTACTTTATATTCTAAATTTACATTATTACTTTTTAAAAATTCTATTTCTGTGCCTTCTGTTTCAAAATCTATATCTTGATTTATATCATTTACTCTAGCTATTTTTATTATAGAAATTGTACTATTATTACTTATTGCTTGAATGGTTACTGAAAGTGGATCCTCTTGATTTTTTGTTATTGTTAAATCTGGTGCATCTGCTGGATCATGTACATTTAATTTACTTAACAATCTATCTCCATTTGAATTTTTTACATAAATAGTATATGTTCCATATCCTTCTAACATAAAATTAGCTTCTACACTTTGTGATGGTGTAATAGAAAATGTATATACATCATCATTGGTTTCTTCAAAATAATTTATTTCTTCTAATGAAATATCTTTATATACATATTTTAATTCTTCTATATTATAAGTTGTATCTGTTACTAAAATATTTATTTGCTCTGAGTTAATCTCATCTCTTTTAAAAGTAACATTCATTGTACCTTTATCTTCAGTTTCTGCAGCATTTGAAATGATTGGCATATAAAATGGTATTATAAGCATAATTATTAGTAGTATTGGTAAGATTTTTAATTTTTTATTCATCTTTTTTTGCCTCCTTAAATTTAATCTACATTTTTATTATAACACTATATTTCTTATATAACAATAAAAAGAAAAATTATTTTTTATGCAATCTTACTTTCTTCTACTTCTAATTTTAATCTTTTTAAATCTTTTTTACTTATATTAGTTATTTTTATTATTTCTTTATCTTCTATTTTATTTTTTATCATTTGTTTAATTATTTGTTCTGCTCCTTGATTGTATTTGTCTTCTAATTTGGCATTCTATAATCTACTGTACTTTGATGTTCTATTATTATATATATTTCCGTATTTTTAATTTTATATATAATATCTGATTCTCTTACCTTAAACCCATAACTTGTAACAAATTTTCCATTATACCTTTCTATATCTTTTGCTTTTATTCTATATTTAAAAAACTTATCTACAAAATGTGCAATCTCCTCTTTATTTTCTAATAATTTTCTTAAAATTTTATCTTGTTCTTGTTTTCCTACTTCTTTATTTTCTGTTGTATTATCCTTCATATTTTCTTCTTTCATTGTATGTTTTTTAACCAAGAAAATCAAATTGAATTTAGAGTAAACTGCCCCTGTTTTCTCTTTTTTACTTCTTTTTTATTAGTTTTTTTGTGATTTTTCTTTATTTCTTAGAAATTTAGATATAATTTCTTTGAATAAAAGTTTGAATTAAATCATAAGCATAATATCATAATTAACTTTTTATGTCGATACTTTTTGGTTTTTTAAAATTTTTTCATTCAAAAAAGATTAGTAACAAAATGTTACTAACCTTTCTTAATTTATAATTATTAATTATTTTACATATTCGTTTAGGGGTTTTACTCTATATTTTAACTCGTCCATTTCATTTGTTGGCACATATCCAGCTTTTGCATTTATAACATCTGGTATTCTATTTACTACTGTTGCACAAGTAAGTTCTACTGTTGAAGGTTTTTCCACTACTATTGTTGTATTTGGTTCTCCTTCTATTGTCCACTCATTTCTATCAAATTCTGTTTCATCATAAACTTTTCCTATACATTGCGTTTCTAAAGTAATTCCTTCTTTTGTTTTAGTTGTAACTACAGCACTCATACCTGTTGCCATACCTTCTTTTATTGTCATATTAAGTGTTTTAGAAAACATATCTTTTTTAGCTATTTGTGGAATACACTCTTGTGTTTGGCTCTCTACTGTTAAACCTAATTTTTCACAAAGCCAACCATTTACATTCCACATATATGAAGGTTGATATTCTCCAGAATTTATAACTGCTTGTCTTTCTTCATCACTTATTCTATCTTGACTTGCAACTTCTTTATCAAATTCTTCTAATGTTAAACCTGCTCCGTGTGCTTTTGCTAATGCTATTCCATAATCTTCTACATTGTAGCTTGAACTTCCTTTTATTTTTGTTATTTTATGTGTAGAACCACCAATTGCTGAGATTAATTCTCCCCAATATATATCTTGATATCCTGTTCCTGTAATTGTACAATTATTTTCTTTTGCAAGTTTATCTATAGCATTTGTAATTTTAGGATTTGAGTTCCCAGGGTAAAAAGCTTCTTCACAAGTTGTTATTGCATTTATTCCTAATTTTGCACATAACATTAATGCGTCTTCTACATCTTTAATTAAACTCATTGTTGTAACTATTACTACATCTGGTTTTGTTTCTAAAATCATTTTTTCTGCTGAAGATACATCTACAACTTTTACGCCTTTTTCTTCGCAACCAATTATTTCTCCAATATCTTTTCCAATTACATCTGGGTTTACATCTATTGCACCTACAATTTCCGCTCCTTTTTCATACACATATCTCATTGTGTACACACTCATTTTTCCAGTTCCATATTGAACCACTTTAATTTTCCTATCCATAACTAGACCTCCTTTATTTATTTTCCTTATTATACCATTAATTTCTAAAAAATATCACAAATATAAAAAGATTATTAAAAATTATCTATTAAAAGACTTCTTAGAATAAACTAAAAAGTCTTAATATAATTTTACTCTATTAGCCTTGCAATTAAATCAACAATATAAAACAAAAAATGCAATTGTCTATTCCTTAATTATATTGTTATTATTTGAATAAATAATTATATCATCAATTATATTACTTTCACCTTTTATTTTTAGTACTTTATTCGTTCTAACAGCTAAATTGAATATTCCTGCATATTTACTAGCATCAGTAATATTTTTTGTATTAATTACTAATGTTCCTGACAAATTCGTGCATTCACTAAAAGTTTCTGTTAAATCATCCACGCTTGCTGGAATAACTAGATTATTAATGTTAGTTAAATTGTTGCATTTAAAAAAAGTTTGATGCATATTTTTTATATTTGTAGGTATATTTGAAATCTCTAATAAATTTTGACATAAAACAAATGTCTGAGACATATTTTCTACTTTTTCCCCACCAGATAAATTAGCTTTTTTTAAATTTTTACACTCATAAAATGTACTTTCTAATGTTACAACGTTTTCTGGAATTATTAAATCCACTTCTATTAATGAATTACATTTAGAAAATGTCCCATACATATAAATAACACTATTAGGTATTTCTTCTATTTCATTAATGCTAGTATCAGAAAAACACCAATTTATATTTTCTACTGAAGTTGGAATAACAACTTTTCCCTTTAAATTTATACAATGCTCAAATGTACAAAACATATTTGTAACAGTTGTTGGTATAATAGGCATTGTTTCAATATTAGTATTACTATTAAATGTTCTATACAAGCTTGTAACTGGACTATATGTTTCTCCTCCATCTTCACTTATATATTGTGGTATTATAATATCTTTTCCATTTGTTTCTGTTCCCTTATATCCTGCTGTTGTTATTGTTTCTGTATTTGTTCCATTAGTATTGTATTCGGTATTTTGAAATACTTCTTTAATATTTAAGCCATATCCATTTGTTACTGTGTCAAAAGAATATAACCATAAATCCATATTCACTACTTCACCATTTGCCCCTATTCCTATTACATTTTTAGGTGTTTGCTCTTGACTCTCTGGTGCAACTGCACTTGCCATTACTTCATTCCAATCTACTCCTTCAGTAATTTCTCCACTTGATGTTATTGTATAATCTTTTTTACTATCTACTAAGCTTGCTGTAAAACTTCCATCTCCATTATCCCTTACTACTGTTTTTCCTTCTCCAAATTCTTTATCCATTTCTTCTTGTAAATCACTTTTTCCTAAATCTTGATTACTATCATTTCCTATCATTGCTGCAGCTACTGCTAATTGTATTTTCTCTTTATCTGTCGCTTTCTCCGTTTCTGTTTTTGCTTTTTGTGCCTGTGTTAAAATTCCGTTCTCTCCTGTTAACATAGCAATTGAAACACCTGCTAATATGAGTAAAACAATAATGTTTAGTATGTTATCGATGGTTAGGCTGTAAAAAATCAGACTGGAATAGTTAACTAGACCAGCCTGACCATCTA
>CALXEY010000016.1 GCA_944387455.1 uncultured Clostridia bacterium | reverse complement strand
TTATATTCTAATTGTCTTGTTAATTCATACCAAGATGCATCTGTTATTGCTTTTGCTAATTTATGATTTTTTTCCATATTCTTTATCTGTAAATTTTCTGTTACTATCACTTGGTTTTCGCTGATAATTTTGTTAGAAATTTTATGCAGATAATCTTTTCTTATGTTTTTTATTTTTTCGTGGCATTTGGCTATTTCTTTTTTCTTCTTTTTATAATTTTTACTTCCTTTTTTCTTATGTGATAATTGTCTTTGTTTTCTTGCTAATTTTTTCTCGTGTTTTTTTATTGTCTTTGGGTTTTCATACTTCTTTCCTTCTGATGTTATTAATAAATCTTTTATTCCTAAATCTATTCCTATTTCTTTCATTTTCTATAAAAATTCATATAATCTTTTTTATTGACAAATCTTTTATAGTTTCATAGTTTAAAGCTAAATGGATTACTGTTGCCTGCTTTTCAAAATTTGTATATAAAACATCTTTAAAACTCTCTTTACCATATCTTTTCACTTTTTTAATTTTAACATAATTTTCCTATACATATTATCATTTCCTAATTATATTAATCACATTTTCTTGAGTATATGCAAACATTTTTCCATTTTTGGGGAAAATGCGACAAAAAAGCCCCGTCCCCAAATGTCGCATTTTATTCTATATTTTGTTTTAAACGTAAATATCCGAAGTTCTTCCCATACGTTATATGCTAAGTTTAATCTGAATAATAGTGTTGGCTTAGCTCCTGCTCTGTTTTTATCTACTACACAAGCATAATATCTAACATCTGGGTCATCAAATTTCTTTAAGTTAAAGAATTTTGTGTCTACTTCATTTAAAGAATATTCGTAATCTTGCAATGTGTCTCTGTTTATTTGTTTTATTAAACATAATGTATCTAATACTTCTTTTACAGTTCTACTTACTGCTAAATCATTTACATTTAAGTTTACTGGTAATGTATTGCTTTCTGCTAATTGTAGTGTTGAGCAAATATATAAATTAAAGTTTTGTGCTAAATTTGATAAAATTGTTGCTGTTTTCTTTAATTCTTCTCCTACACCAATATTTGCTGTATCTGTTTTTAAAGTATCATAAAATACATATTCTATTTGTTCTTTATAATAATAATTCATAATAACTTTTTGAAGTTCGTCATTTGTATGGTCTGTTATATTAATAAAGTATATAGAATTTTTTATTTCTTTATTTGCCCAATCTGTAATTTGTATTGTTTTTCTAAATTCTTCTGATTGTTCAGTTAACCTTTTTACGAAATCTCCTTGTTTTTCTTTTGGTTTTCTTATTATAAAACCTTCTTCGTCTGTTTCTACATTTTTAGGGTCATCTGCTCTAAATTTAAACTCTAGAAGTTCTCCTTCTGTTTTACTTAAATGTACCCCGTGTAATTCTTGTATTGCTTTATTATTTATAATTGTTGTTATTAAGCATAATTTCATTTTGTCTTCTGACATTTCGTTTGAAATTATTAATACTTTCTTTTTATGTACTAGAGCTACGTATGCTGCTAAATCTATTGTAAATCTACTTTTACCTGAGTTTGAAGGCATTGAAAATGCCATTGTTTCTCCTCTTCTTATTCCTTTAAATACACTTGTAAGTATTGGAAATGGAAGTGGCAAACCGTTTCTTAAATTATTTTCTCCTGATTCTAGAAATGTTGTTAAATCTTTATTTAATACTGCTCTTTTGAATTTTTCTGTTGCATTTACTTGTTCTATTGCACTTCTTACTTCTTCTATTGACATTTTATCATAAAGAAGATAATTTGTTATCTCTACAACTCTATCTTGAATTGATTTTATCGGAATTGCTAAATAATTTTTTCTTAAAATAAATAATTTTCTTAAGTCTACAAATATTTTTTCAACATCATATTCTTTGTTTTTCACTTTAGCTTTTAATTCCATTTTAAAATTATACACTTCTTCATTGTCTCTTGCAAAGTTAAATCTTCTTTTTGCATCTTCTGAACTATATGCTCCACCTTCTGTAAATAAAATACTTTTATATACATTTAAACAAGCTGGATCTTCAAAATAGCACTCTTCAAATGGGAAATAGTATTTTACTATTAGTTTTGGGTCATTTAAAAGTATTCCTATAAAAGTACGTTCTTCTTCTACATTACTTAGTTCTTTTGGATAAATTCCTGTTTGTTCTTCTTCCTCTTCTGCATATTCTTCTTCGTCATCTTCATCATCTTCTTTTGTTTTATTTAATTCTTCTATTTTCTTATATGCTGCCATATAATCTTTATTTAACAATTCTTGTTTTATTTCTTCTATTATTGATTTGTTTTTTTCTGTTACAGGTATATTGTCTAATATTTCATAAATTCTTTTTATTTTTTCTTCTTCCATTTTCAAAACTCCTTTATTTTTTATCTTTTTATTTATTCTTTTTCCCTATTTTTCTTTCATTAAAGCAAAAGTTTTATCTTCCGCCGACCTCCGGCCACCGGCCTCCGACCGACCGCCTCCACCACCAGAGAAGCCTCCGCCTCCTCCTGATGCTGAGCTATATGCAGATGACATAGAACTACTGATTGCATTTGAAAAACTTCTTGAAAAGTTTGTATGTATCATTAAATACATATATGGGTATGTGTTTACATTTATACTATTTTCAATATCTGGATAAACTACCTTTAATTGTTTTAATACTTTATCTGCTATTCCAAATGCTGTTGCATATACTAAGAATTTTTCCCAAATTGCGATTTCTGGAACTTCTTTTTCATTTAGTAAAGAAAATTCTTCCATATATTTTTTTAAGCCTCTCCATTTTTCTATTTCATCTATTCCTTGTTGTGTATAGAAATTTATTTTATAAATTGCTATACCAGATATTATAATATTTAAAAAGAAAATAACTTCAAATGCAATTGTACCTATAATAGCTAAATCTCCTAGTTTTTCTATTATTAAAATTCCTAAGCATATAACCATTAAAATCAAAGATATTTTCACTGCTTGTTTTCCAGATTCGTTTTCATAATTTGATTTTGCTTCTTTATCTATTATTTTTAACTCTATTAATTTTCTATTAAAGCCACTTCCTATTCTTTGTTGTATATTTAATATGTTTGTAGGAGATGATTTTTTTATAAATTTTTCTAATTCTTTTACACTAATTTCCGTATTTTCTCTTCCACCAAATGCTGATATTAAGAATTCACCTACTGCTTTTTCATCTTTATTTTTAAGGTTTAAAATACCTTCTTTATCTTTTAATTTTATATAAATTTCTTCTTTTCCTTTTTCATTTTGTTTTTCTTCTAGTTCTATTAATTTTTTTAATGAAAAACTTAATATTGTTGCAGAAAATATTTTCCCTATATCATTTGATTGTAATTTACCTTTTGCTTTTCTTAGTAAATAGACTGCTTCTCCTGGAGATGCATCTTCTCTTGGTATTTCTCTAAAATATGTTATTTCCTGTGACGGTTTTATTAATTTTCTTGTTGCTATTAATTTTATTTTTTTAATAATATTAATTATTAGTAAAATAGAAATTATGATTACTACAAGATAATAAAGAACTACTAATAGATTTCTTCTACCACGTATTCTATTTGCTTCATTTGCCCACTCTTCTTCTTCATCTAATACTGTTCCTAAAATTTCGTGATTATATTCTCTTTTAACTTCTTCATTTAATATATAGTTTGGAAATAAAGTTCTTATTTCTACATATGTACCTGCTTTAAAATCATCTATTGTAAATTCTATTTTATCATTATCTGTTGCATATATTTCTCCATTTAAACCTGCAGTATGTCCCCATACTCTTATTTCTTCTTTATTATTAACTTCATTTGGAAGTATAATTGTACCTGTTATTTTTTTAGCATCTATCTCAAAATCTTCGCCTACAAATTGCCAATAAAGCTGGCTATAATCTGTATATTTTCCTATTGCATCTTCTACTTTATATGATATTTCATATACTCTTCTATCACTATCATTATCTAGACCTACACCCCAAGCAATTTCAAAATCTCCGTCATCATTTATTAAACCATAGTAACGATCTTTGGTTACGTGATACATATATCTTGAAATTTCATTAAACTCTTTTCTTTCTCCATTTACTATTTCTTTTACTTTTACATCTGTTATATCTGTATATTTGTTTATATCTGTTTTAAATGTCTTAAATAATGTATTGGTATTGCTAATATAAATGTCCCATCTTTCTGTAACTTCCATATCTCCATTTTCTAAAATTTCAGCATAAAAATTCAAATATTTTAGTTCTAAACTTGAAGATGATGCATCACTCTTATTGCCAATTAATATAAATAAAAGAACAAAAAATAAAATTAAAAATATTTTCTTTATTTTACTCATAACTTTCCCCTTTTCCATTTTTTATATTTTCTATATCAAAATTAATATCTTTTGGTAAATCTTCTAAATATGGTATTTCTAAATTTTCAATTTGGTATTTTTCTTTAAGTTTTAAGATTCTTTTAACACTTCGGTTTATTTTTCCAATATTAATTTTACCAGTTTTTACATCATCAATTATTTTATCAATTAACTTTTCATCACCTAAGTTATATTTAAATAAAACTATATCATTTCCTGCTGTAAAAGCTTTTTCTAGAGCTTTTTTCTTACCATATAAAATTTTAACTGCTTTCATTCTTACATCATCTGTAATAATTACTCCATTAAATTTATTTTTCTTTCTAATATATTTTCTAATAAAGCTTTTTGACATTGTAGCAGGTAGATTATGTGTTACACCTTTTATTCGCAAATGCCCAACAAGTAAAACATCTGCACCATTTTCTATTGCTTTATTAAATGGTATTAAATCTTCTTTTTCTAAACTTTCTTTTTCTTTATCTATTTTTGGTAAAGAAAAATGAGAATCTTTTGCTGTTGCTCCGTGCCCTGGATAATGTTTTATTACAGGAACTACATTATATTTTTTTATTGCATTTATATATTCTATGCCACATTTTGTTACTTCTTCTAAACTATTACTAAATGCTCTATCTCCAATTGCGTGATTGTCTGGAAACCTTTTTATATCTAATACTGGTGCAAAATTGAAATTAAAACCTGTATTTTTTAACATTTTACCTGTTATTTCTCCTGCTTTTTCTACTAAGCCTTCTTTTGCTAACATATTTGCAGAAGGAAGATTTTTAAATTCATTTGGCATCCTATTTACTCTTCCTCCTTCTTGGTCTATTGCAATAAAGAGTGGTATTTTATTTTCTCTTCCTAATTTACGAAATTCATTTATTAAATTAATCATTTCTCTATAATTTTTATAATCTCTTTTATATAGTAAAACTCCTGTTATTTTGTATTTTTTCACTAGATTTTTTACTTGTTTTAAATTCTTTATTCCATCTAAACCTACCATTAACATTTGTCCTACTTTTTCTTCAATTGATAAGTTTTCTAATTTTTCCATTATAACCTCTAAACTTTTTTCTACATTATATATAAAAACCTTATCTTTATCAATAGCTTTTTTTGTTTTTCTATGCTATAATATTTAAGAAAAATTTGTAAAGGAGATTTTTTTAAAATGCCATATGACGGAATTGTAACAAAAACAGTTGCTTCAGAACTTAATTTACTTACAGGAGCTAGAATTGATAAGATATTCCAACCAAATAACAATACTGTTATTTTAGGTTTTTATTTAGATAAAATAAATTATGCTTTAAATATTTCAACAAACCCTCAAAATTATAGAGTGAATTTAACAACAAAAACTTGGATAAACCCTAAAACAGCACCTAATTTTTGTATGGTTTTAAGAAAACATTTATTAGGTTTACGTATTAAAAATATTATTACAAATTCTTTAGAAAGAATTATTACAATTGAGTTTGAAGGTTTTGATGATATAGATGATATTATTTCTAAAAAACTAATAATAGAACTTATGGGAAAACATTGTAATATTATTCTTTTAGATGACCAAAATATTATAATAGATAGCCTTCGCCATATTAATAATGAAAATTCAACACATATTGTAATACCACATATTAAATATACATATCCTAAAATTATTAAAAAAGATTTTTTATTAGAAAGTTTAGATGATTTTAAAACTACTTTAGGAAATATAGAAAAAATAACAGATAAAGACTTGATTTCTAAAGCAATTAGTAATAATTATAATGGTATTAGTAAAAATTATATTTCATTTATTTTAGAAAAATATAATTTTAGTAATTTAGATAAAATTTATAATTTTTTAATCGATATTATTAATAGGACTGATTCTTTAAAATTAAAAATAGAAAAAACTGATAAAGACTATTTTCTTATTCCTGATGACAATAATTGTGATAATTTTTCTATTAATTTTGCTTTAGATGATTTTTATTACAAAAAAGAAAGTTCTGAAGAATTAAAAACTAACCGTAACAATGTTTTAAAATTAATATTATCTACTCTAAAAAAATATAATAAAAGACTGGAAAGTATTAATAATAAATTAAAAGATTGTGAAAATATGGATAAATATAGATTATATGGAGAACTCATAACTGCTAATCTTTATAAAATACCTAATAAAAATTTAAAGACAATTGACTTAGAAAATTATTATGATAATAACAATTTAATAACAATTCCTTTAGATGAAAGATATCTTCCTTCTGTTAATGCTAAAAGATTTTTTAAAAAATATAATAAACTAAAAAATGCTTTAGAAATAGTTTCTATTCAAAAGAAAGAGACTTTGGAAGAACTAGATTATATTGAAAGTGTTGTTTACGAATTAGAAAATGCTACTTCTGTTGATGAAATTGCTATAATTTTAGATGAGATTTCTGAAAATGATATTTTTAAAGAAAAAACTAAAAACTTAAACACTAAAAAACAATCTAAAATTAAAAAGTCTAATCTTACTAAAAATAAAAATACAAACTTTAACCCTTTAAAATATACAATAAATGGTTTTACTTTATTAGTTGGAAGAAACAATAAAGAAAATGATTACTTAACTTTAAAATTTGCTAAGAAAACTGATATATGGTTTCATACAAAAGACATACACGGAAGCCACGCAGTTCTTATTTTAGATAATAAAACACCAGATGAAAATGTGCTTACCAAATGTGCTGAAATTACTGCATACCACAGTAAAGCAAGATTTTCTTCAAATGTTGCTGTTGATACTTGCCCTATTAAATATGTTAAAAAACCAAAAGGTGCAAAACCTGGTATGGTTATTTACACAAATTATAATACTTTATATGTTAACCCTAAAAATCATTAAAGAGAAGCAAACCGCTTCTCTTTTATATTACCAAAATATTAATAATGTTAAAAATGTTAAAACAAGTATATCCGTATTTTTCAATTCTTCTGGTATTATATTTAATTCTCCTTGTTCTTTTTCATCTACTATAGCTATAGAATATGATGTTACATCTTCTGCTTCAAAATATGTACTAAATTCTTGTGTAGTATTTACATCTGTTGTTTCTATTGGTATGTATTTTCTTGCAACTACATTATCTCTTTTGCTATAAAAATCTAATTCTACATATTTACCTGTTAAACTCTCATTTCCTCTTGAATCTTTAATTACACCTTTTACTTTTCCATTTACAAGTGTTGCTTGTGCTTCATATATTTCTACTTGTGATATATTATCTTTTCTTACAATATCTTCATATGATGCACTTAAACCTACTGTAATTAAAAATTCTGAGAAGAAATAAAACCCAACAATTATTAGTGCATATATTAAAAAAGTTTTTAATCTTTTCATTTTTCTATTTTCCCTTTCACTAGAATATATTTATTATACCAAATTTAGACATATTTTTCAACAATTTATTGCAAATTATGTAAATACGTGCTATAATACTTTTACATCAAGGCAAATGCCTTTGTAATATATCCAAATCTAGACTAGGATTAGGAGAGAAAAATGGATGATGAGAAGAAAAAACAAGAAAGAGATAACGCTATTGACACTTTTGTTGGTTTTGCACAAATTCTTTTTTTTATTTTATTTATAGCACTTCTTCCTGTCGAATCGAGTGTCTACACTGAGTATTTGATTGACATTACGACAACAGGAGTAGTTGCTTCAGCTTTCTTCAGACTTGGAAGAAGCTTATTAAAAGAAGATGCTACGATTTCGCAAATAATTAGCACAATAGCTCTCTTTGTCGCTTCAATTTTCATTTAATTATCCAAAACACTACCACAGTAATTTTTCTGTGGCAGTGTTTTTTATATTCTTATTTCTTTATTTAAATATACTGAATAAATATATGTATTTTTAACTTCTTTTTTATACACTTGTTCTAAAGCTTTTTTGTACAAATATAATTGTTCTTTATATCTATTTACTAATTCTATTTCATTACCATTTTCAATATAATCAGTCTTATAATCAACTAAATTTATATTATTATCTTTATCTATATAATATAAATCTATAATACCTTGAACAAGTATATTTTCATTAGTTTCTTTATTATAAATGTCTTTTGCTTTAATATTTATATAAAAAGGCTTTTCTTTTTCAATTTTTTTAGCTGTTTTTAATTCTTCCCATATCTTAGATTTAGTAAACTCTAAAATTTTATTTACATTAATTGCTTCTTTTTCTTTAGAAGTAATAATTTTTTTCATTTGTAATTCATCTAATAAATCATTAATTTTAGCTAAATCATAATCTATATTAATATCTAGTTTTTGTAAACAAAGATGTATTAAACTACCTTTTTTACTTGCTGTTATTTTTTCTTCTTTTCCATTCTTTAAGAAATTAGGCTCTTTAAAACTTATTTCTTTTTGTTCTTCTTTTTCTCCAATTTCTTTATTTTCTATTTTTACATTATTATTTTTTTCTTCATAATCATTTTTATTACTTAACTCTTTTAAAGCAGTAACAGAAGTTTTAGTAGGTATAGTTGTATCTAAAATATTTTTATATTTATATTCTAATATTTTTTTAATATCACTTAAATCATTATTATACGCTTTTGCCTTTTCTTCTAACTCATTAAATACATCTATTTCTTCATTGTCTACTTTTTTAAACTTTGTAAGTAATTCTTTCTTTTTATAAATATTAAAATTTATTTTATCCTTACAAAAATTCTTTTCATATTGATATACATATAATATCCACTCTAGATATTTTTTACATTTTTTAATTAAAATAGGGTTTATTTTATTATCTTGTTTTTCATATCTTTCAATATTTTTTTCTATTTTTTCTAATTCTTTTTTAATATCTTTACTAATTCCTGTAATAAACAATTTCTCTTTTGCTCTAGTTAAAGCAACATATAAAATTCTCATTTCTTCAGATAATGTTTCTGTTAATATTTTATCTTTAATTGCTCTTTTACTTAGAGTGTCATATTTAATTTGCATATCATAATCTATGTATTTTGCACCTATTCCCATATCTTGGTGTAATAATACATCTTCTTTTAAATCATTTAAATTAAATTGTTTACCTGTGCTTGATAAAAATACTACAGGAAATTCAAGCCCTTTACTTTTATGGATACTCATTATTCTAACAACATCGTCATTTTCACCAATTAGTTTTGCAGAACCCATATCTCCACTAGATGTTTTAATTTTATCTATGAAGTTTATAAAATTATATAAACCTTTAAAATTTGAACTTTCATATTCTTTTGCTTTTTGGAATAACATTTTTAAATTTGCTTGTCTTAAAACACCATTTGGCATAAGACCACAATAATTGTAATATCCAGTATCCCCATAAATCTTCCAAATAAGCTCATCTAAAGATAAATATTCTTGTTCTTTTCTCCACATATCTAGATTATCAAAAAAGCTTTTTATTTTTTCTTTTAATTCAGAATCAACATCTACAATAGCTTTTTCCATACAAGTGTAGAAATTATCATATTTATCTGATAGACGTATTTTTACTAAATCATTATCTGTAAACTTACCTATATATGACCTCATTACAGAAACAAGTGGTATATCTTGCATAGGGTTATCTATTATTCTTAATAAATTCATTATTGTTTCTATTTCTATAGATTCTAAATATTCTTGTGAACTATCAGAAAATACAGGCAAATCTAAATTTAAAAGTTCTTGTTCATACACACTTGCTATATTTGATGTAGACCTTAATAAAATTACTATATCTTTATATGATATATCTATATATTTTTCTTTTTTCCTATCCCACACTTGGAATTTATTATCTATTAATTCTTTAATTTTATTTGCAACAAATCTTGCTTCTAATTCTACATCTTCAATTCTTTCATCTTCTGAATTTTCTTCATTTTCATTGTAACTTTCTTTTAAGTTTTCTTCTTCATCTTCTAATAGATCTATAATATCTATTTCAGTATTTAAATTTTCTTTGCTTTCTTTATAATCTGCTCCTAAGTTTAAATATTCATCTTCATTATAATTAATATCTCCTAAACTATCACTCATAATATCTTGGAATATTAAATTAGTAAAATATAATATATTTTCCCTACTTCTAAAGTTTTTAAATAATTGTATTTTTAAATTATCTTCTTCTTTTTTCTCTTCTTTATTTTTATAAGTCTTATATTTACTAATGAATAATTCAGGCATAGCTTGGCGGAATTTATATATACTTTGCTTAACATCACCAACCATAAAAATATTGTTTTTCCTAGACACGGAATTTAATATATATTCTTGTACTAAATTACTATCTTGGTATTCATCAATTGCAATTTCTTCGTATTTTTCTTGGTATTTTTTTGCAACTGGAGTATCTTTTATTTTTCCTTCTTTTTCTTTTACTAATATTTTAAGTGCAAAATGTTCCACATCTTGGAAATCTACTATATTTTTATCTCTTTTTCTTTTAGAAAACTCTTCTCCAAATTCTAATATTATATTTTCTAATTTTAATAATATATTATACATATCAAAAATATCTCTATTTGCTGTTTTTGAATCACAAACTAATACATTATTTAAAACTTTTAAATTATCTTTTACAGAATCTCTAATATTTTTAGCCTCTTCTTTCTCTTTAGAATCTATTCTCTTACCACTCCATTTTATAAATTCTAATACTTTATTTATTTCATATGCATTATCCCAATTATTTAAATTTGCTTTTAGACTATTTAACATATCAATATCTGCTTCTATTATTTTTAAATAACCTTCTAAATCTTTATTATCATAAAGTAATTTTCTTGCACTTTCTAATGATGTTATTGCATCTATTAAATCTTCTTTTATTTCTTCTAACAAAACTTTTCCCCATATTGTTTTTGAGAAATCTTTATCCAAATCTTCTCCAATATTAAACATTTCTATCTTTTCTCTTAGCCACTTTTCTGGAAAAGGGTTACTTTGTATATAATTATATATTTTTAGTATTAAATCTTTTAGAGGTGTATCATCTTTATATGATGTATATGTATGAATTAATTTTGTAAAATCTTCGTTTTCTTCTTCATATTTTCTTTCAAATAAATCTTCTATTACTTCTTGTTTTAAAAGTTCTATTTCTGTTGTATCTGCTATTCTAAAATTTGGAGATAGATTTTCTAATTCATAAAAATTATTTCTAACTACATCTAAACAAAAAGAGTCTATTGTACATATACTTGCTTTATTTAATAATGTTATTTGTCTTAATAATTTTTCAGAATTAGGGTTGTCATCTAATTTTTTATATATTGCATCTAATACTCTTTCTCTCATTTCAGCAGCTGCTGCATTTGTAAATGTAACGACTAATAGTTTATCTATATCTATTCCGTCCTCTAATACCTTTTTTATAATTCTTTCAACCAACACTGCTGTTTTTCCACTACCTGCTGCTGCTGCAACTAATATATTAGAACCTTTTTCTTCTATTGCTTGTTTTTGTTCTTTAGTCCACTCCATATTTACTCCTTTTTTATTTATCTTTTATTTTTAGATATTTTATCATTTAAAATTTGTTTTTTCAAGAAAAAAAGAAATACAGATAAGTTTTAACCTTAAATATATTTCTTCTTTGTTACTTTGATTTACTTAAATTTAATTCTTTAATTTTTATAGCATTATTGAATATAACATTGCAACAGATAACAATACAGCAATTATATCAATCACACCTAATACTAAACCTACAATTGCCATCCATTTAAATTTTTGTTTTTCTTTATCAAATTTAACGATTCCTACTATTCCTAGTATAACAGCTGCAATTCCTAAAGGTACACCAAATACCCAAAGTCCAACTAAAGAAAATATAAAACTAAGTAATGCACAAATATTTAATTGTTTTTCTGAATTTGTGCTATTTTCTTTTATTACTTCATTTTCTTCGTCCATAACAATTCCTCCTTTTAAATTCTATACTTATATATTAAAGTATTTTTCCTCTTCTGTCAATCTATTTTCTGTTTTTAGCTTTTGTTTTATTTTCGTTTATTTTAATATTTTATTGCAATTTTTCATAATTATTACTATAATTAATTTAATATTTTATGAAAGGAGATTTTAATGGAAAACGAAATTGTTACAGAAAACAAATTATACGGAAAAACTTTTTTCTGGATGTTTCTAGGGCTTTTAGGTTCTGCTATAATTGCTTATTATACATATGCTTCTGGTTTATTTGTTAATATTGTAATGGAAGGATATTTCTATATATTGTTAATAGTAGAACTTGTTGCAGTTTTTCTTTTTAGTTTGTTATTTAGAAAACTTCCTGCAACTGTTGTTGGCATTTTGTATTTTGTATATGCAATGTTAAATGGTGTTACTTTATCTGTAATTTTTGCAGTGTTTGAGCTTTCTTCTATTATATATTTGTTTGTAATCTCTGCTCTAGTCTTTGCTATACTTGGTCTAATTGGTTACAAAACAAATAAAGATTTAAGTTCTTGGTCACCATATATAACAGTTTTTCTAATTGCTGGTATTGTTTTAAGTTTTATTAACTTATTTATAATTAAAAGTTCTATGCTTGACTTAGCAATTGATTGGCTTATACTTGCTCTATTTTGTGGAATTACTATCTATGATATTAACAAAATCAAAATGTTACAACAAGTTCCAGAAATTAACCAAGAAAAAATATACATCTATTGTGCTATGCAACTATATTTAGATTTTATTAATATTTTCTTACGTATTCTTTCTATTTTTGGAAAGAGAAGAAATTAAAAAATCTAATATAAAAATAAAATTAAAAGAAGTGGACTTTTTCACTTCTTTTATTACATTATATTTTCTTTTATTGCTACCATTAATTCATTTGATTGTACTTCTTTTTTTACTCCTTGATATTCATATTTTGCCCCTGTAAAATATGTTAGATAACCCAAATTTTCAAGTCTTGTTTTACACAATCTTAAAAACTCTTGTGTTTCTCCTTCTGATAAATTGAATTTTATTCTTACTTCATAAAATGTTATTATTACTATATCTTCATTACTATTTATTTTATTATCTAAATAATTTGTTATTTCTTGCATTGTCATTTTGTCTCTCTTCCTTTCTTGGTATATTTTACCATATTTTTTCTAAAAAATAAATAGTAATTTTTTATTTTTTTATTCAACTGAAACAGTTGCACTTTTACCGTCACCACTTAAAGTCAAAATAAAATTATAGTTTTTAATATCATTATCATCTACTACTCTTATTATTCCTTTTCCTAATTCTCCGTCCCAATTAAACTCTTCTATTATATATTTTTCCGAAATTTCTTCTTGAAGTTTTTCTTTTGTACAAGATTCTTTAAAAGTCCTATCTGTACCTATATTTTCAGCTGATATCATACTCACGGCTAGTGTCAAAGATTCTTTTATTGAATTTATTTTATTATTATTTTTTGACTCTGTTGCATCTTCTAATATATCATTTGTATTTCTAATATTATTATAATAATTAATTAATCTTACACTTCCAGCAATTTTATTATCATTAGTAATTATAAAAACATCAATTCCTGTTTCTCCATTTGCTTCAACAGTACCTATATATAATTTATTATTTCCAAATAAATTTTCATATTCTTTTTGCGTTATATCTACATTAGTGCTATTTCTAAAATCTTCTATTCCATTTAACAATCTAATATCATTTATAGAATATGAGTAAAATCCTTTGGAATCATTGTAAGCTTCTTGTAGAAATAATTGTAGTCTATCACCTATTATATTTAATTCTGTTTCACCTGTAATATTATCGAATTCTTCTTTATCAAATAGTTCTACAGCAGATGTAAAATCTTGGTTTTTCATATCTGTCCAATATTCTTGTATAAGATTTTCTGGAGAAATATTATTATTTACATTATTAGTTTCTTCTAAACTATTATTAGTTTCATTATCTCCGTTATTTTCTTGTAAATTTCCAATATACGTTTGGTTATTATTTTTTTCTAAATTAATAAATACTAATGTTACACTTACAGCTATAATAGTTATTACTGCTATTATTATTCCTACTATTAATATTTTTTTACTCATCGTAAAACTCCCCTCTAATTTCTTTTTTAATAATATATCAAAAATTTTATTATTTGTAAACAGTAAAATTAAATATTTAAAAAAATAACTCCTACTTCTTTAAAAAAGTAAGAGTTAAGCTAATCAAAATTTTATATTTATTTTCTATTCTTCTTCAACTTCAAATTGTGAATTATACAAATTTTTATAAAATCCATTTTCTTTTTTAAGTAAATTTTCATGTGTTCCTTGCTCTACAATATCTCCGGTGATTCATAACTAAAATTAGATCTGCATTTTTAATAGTAGATAATCTATGTGCAATAATAAAACTTGTTCTGCCTTTCATCAAATTATCCATTGCATCTTGTATTTGTATTTCTGTTCTAGTATCAATAGAAGATGTTGCTTCATCTAATATTAATATCTTAGGATCTGTTAAAATTACTCTTGCAATAGTAAGCAATTGCTTTTGCCCTGCTGATACATTACTTGATTCTTCGTTTAAAAGTGAATTATATCCATTTGGAAGTGTTTTTATAAAATGATGTACGTGTGCTGCTTTTGCTGCTCTTATTACTTCATCATCTGTTGCATCTTCTTTTCCATATTTTATATTATCTTTTACTGTTCCACCAAAAAGCCACGTATCTTGTAAAACCATACCAAATAATTTACGTAAATCTCCTCTTTCAAAATCTTTTATATTATGACCGTCTACTAAAATTTCTCCACTATTTACATCATAAAATCTCATAAGAAGTTTTACCATTGTAGTTTTTCCTGCTCCTGTTGGTCCTACAATTGCAATCTTTTGTCCACTTTTAACTTTACAATTGAAATCATTAATTATTATTTTATTTTCATCATAACCAAATTTAACATCATTAAATTCAATATTTCCTTCAATCTTAGAAGTATCAATATTACCTCTTGCAGTGTCTATTTCTTCTTCTTGCTCTAAAAATTCAAATATTCTTTCTGCCGCTGCTGCCATTGATTGAAGCATACTAGAAATTTGTGCTATTTGGTTTATTGGTTGTACAAATTGTCTATTATATTGTATAAAACTTTGGATATTACCGACTGTAATTGTTC
Organism: uncultured Clostridia bacterium; assembly: GCA_944387455.1. Lineage (GTDB taxonomy): Bacteria > Bacillota > Clostridia > TANB77 > CAG-508 > CAG-269. Next base: position 7,966 of record CALXEY010000016.1, on the reverse strand, counting down.
CGTTAATTGCTAAATATCCACCTGCAACTGCAACACCAACATAACCAATATTTCCTATAAAATTCATAACTGGGTGTATCAAACCAGATAGAAATTGAGACTTCCAGCCAGAATGGTATAATGTATCATTTGCTTTTTCAAATTCTTTATTTACTTTTTCCTCTGCATTAAATACTTTTACGATATTTAAACCACCATAAACTTCCTCTACTTGACCATTTACGTGTCCTAAATAATCTTGTTGTGCTCTAAAGTATTTTTGTGATTTACTTACAATAAATTTAACTAATATTCCTGCAATTGGAAGTATTATTAAAGAGATTAATGTCATTTGCCAGCTTATTGAAAACATCATAATTAATATTCCAATTATAGTGCAAACAGAGGTAATTATTTGCGTGATACTTTGGTTTAAGTTCATACTTAATGTATCAATATCATTTGTTATGATTGATAATACTTCTCCGTGTGTTTTTGTATCAAAATATTTCATTGGAAGCTTATTTATTTTTACAGCAATATCATTTCTTAATTTATATGTTAGCTTTTGTGATACACCTGTCATTGTAAATCCTTGTACAAATGAGAATATTGCACTTAATAAATAAAGTCCAAGTAATGTAAGTAATATTGTTCCAACTTTTCCAAAATCTACTCCAGAACCACCAGATATTTTACTAACTATACCATTAAATATTTCTGTAGTTGCATTCCCAAGTATTTTAGGTCCTACAATTGTAAAAATTGTACTTCCTATTGCAAAAATCATAACAACAATTAATGCTATCTTATACTTGGATAAGTAATTTCTAATTAATTTCGCAGTTGTTTTCTTAAAGTTTTTCGCTTTTTCCGTTGTCCTAGCTCTTCCTGGTCCGCCCATTGGTCCTCCTGGCATATTAATTACCTCCTTTCTTGTTTAATTCTTCTTCTGACAATTGTGATAAAGCAATTTGCCTATATGTTTCATTATTTTTAATTAATTCTTCGTGTGTTCCTATTCCTACTACTTTTCCTTCTTCTAATACAATGATTTGGTCCGCATTTAAGATAGTACTTATTCTTTGAGCTACTATTATAACTGTTTTATCTTGTGTTTTTTCTTTTAAAGCTTCTCTTAAAGCTGCATCTGTTTTTAAGTCTAATGCTGAAAAACTATCATCAAATACAAATATTTCAGGGTCTTTTGCAATTGCTCTTGCAATTGATAAACGTTGTTTTTGACCACCTGATACATTACCTCCACCTTGTGATATTGGGTCTTGGTATTTCTTCTCTTTTGTTTCTATAAACTCTGTTGCTTGTGCTATTCTTGCTGCTTCATACATTTTTTCATCAGCCATATTATCATCTGAATATTTTATGTTTGATTCAATAGTTCCTGAAAATAACAAGCCTTTTTGTGGTACAAAACCTATTATATCTCTTAAATCTTTTTGTGATACATCTTTTACATTTACACCGTCTATTAAAAGTTCTCCACCTGTTACATCATAAAATCTTGGAATTAGATTTACTATTGTTGATTTTCCACTTCCGGTACTTCCAATAATTGCTGTTGTTTTTCCTGGCTTAGCTGTAAATGTTATATCTTCTAATATTTCTGTATCTGCATCTGGATATCTAAATGAAACATCTTTAAATTCTACTAAGCCTTTTTTATTTTTATCAAATTTCTTTAATTCATTTTCTGGTTTATCTTTTATACTACTTTCTGTTTCTAATACTTCATTTATACGTCTTGCTGATACTGAAGCTCTAGGTAGCATTATTGAAATCATAGATATCATTAAAAATGCCATAACTATTTGCATAGTATATTGGATAAATGCCATCATATCTCCAACTTGCATAATACCTTGGTTTACATTATGACCACCAACCCAAATTATAAGTACCATAATAGAGTTCATAACAAGCATTAAAAGTGGCATCATCATTGACATAGCACGGTTTACAAATACATTTGTCTTCATTAAGTCTTTATTTGCTACATCAAATCTTTTTTCTTCTCTTTTTTCTTTATTAAATGCTCTTATTACTTGAAGTCCACTTAATATTTCTCTTGATACTAGGTTTAATTTATCCGTTAAATCTTGTAATTTTCTAAATTTAGGCATTGCTACAATAAATAATGTAATTACAATAAATAGCACTGCAAGTATTGCAACTCCAATTATCCACGCCATTGAATTATCACTTGTTGTTAATACTTTTATAAAACCACCAACACCTATAATTGGTGCATATACAACTACTCTAAATAATATAGCAATTAACATTTGTATTTGTTGTATGTCATTTGTACTACGAGTAATTAGTGATGCGGTTGAGAATTTATTTAATTCTCCTGTTGAAAATTTAAGTACTTTCTTAAATACTTTCTCTCTTAAAGTTTTACCAAGTTTTGCTGCTACTCTTGCAGATAATAGCATAATAGAAATAGCAGATATCATACTAATTAAAGCAACACCAAGCATTTGTAACCCTTGGAATAATATATAATTATTTTGGAGTTTATCAGTATCTACTCCCATTTTAGAATATAAGTTTTTAACTTCTGTTACTGCTGCTTGTTCTTTTATTGAACTTTCCATATTATCTATTTGTTTTGTGAATTCAGAAAGCACTGTATTTCTTTGTTCTTCAGGCATTGTTTTTAATATTTCTAATAAACTCATATTTTCTAAAATTTGTTTTTGTGTTTCTGGAACTTTAGAAATAAATGCATTTTTAATTTCACTTTCTGTTTCTTTGCTTGTCACAACACTATATTCCATTAATGGTTCTGAAATTATTTTAGATAATTCATCTTCTCTCTCGCTATCAATATCATTTAATACATAAATAGTATTTTCTTCTAACTCATAATCTTTTCCTAAATAATTATTAATTATTTTTTGTTGCTCTTTAGAAACATCATTTTCTACTAATGAATAATTTTCTAAAATTTTCTCATCTTCATTTGAAAAAATTAACAAATTTTCCATATCTTCTTTACTAATTATTTGTGGTACAGCTGTTTCAATTCCTCCTGCTTGAATACCTACATTTACAATTCTAGATGTAAAATCTGGTAATCTTAAATCTGCTTGTGCTTGTACTATTAATAATAAAATTATTATTATAACTGACCAAAAAGATTTCTTTAAATTTTTCAATACTTTAAGCATTTTTATCCTCCTTTTACATATTAATAACACCATATCATTTTATGTGATACGGTGTCATATTGTCAATATTATTCACAAAAAATTTACAATTTTCTAAATACCCCTGCAACTTTTCCAAGTATTTCACAAGTAGGTACTATTATTGGGTCCATTGTACTATTTTCTGGTTGTAATCTAATATGGTCTTTTTCTTTATAAAATGTTTTAACTGTTGCTTCATCTCCTATTAATGCAACAACAATTTCTCCATTATTGGCATTGCTTTGTCTTTTTACTAATATATAATCTCCGTCTAAAATACCTGCTTCAATCATACTTTCTCCACGTACAGTTAGCATAAAGCTTTCTGAATTACCAACAAAATCAATCGGAATTGGAAATGTATCTACTACATTTTCTACTGCAAGTATTGGTTCTCCTGCTGTTATTCTTCCTACTATTGGCACTTCTACCATTTCTTTTTGTAAATAGAAGTTTTTACTAGAAGTTTCTTTTGCTTCTCCAGAACCACCTCTTAATAATTTTAGAGTTCTTCCTTTTTTATCTTGTCTATTAATATATCCTTTTTCTTCTAGTTTATTTAAATATCCGTGAACAGTTGCTGTTGAACTTAATCCTACTGCTTTTCCTATTTCTCTTACTGAAGGTGGATATCCTTCTGACATTATTTGTTTTTCAATAAATTTTAATATGTCTTTTTCTCTTTTATTTAATTCAGGTCTATTTTTTCTTTCCATTTATATCACTCCCAATTTAAATTTGAGAATATAATATCATACAAACAAAAAAATGTCAAACGTTTTTTCGAATAATTTTTAAAATTTCACTTACTTTATTTTTTTCTTACGCAATTTTGCTTTCTTCTACTTCTAATTTTAACCTTTTTAATTCTTTTCTACTTATATTAGTAATTTTTATTATTTCTTTATCTTCCATCTTATTTTTTATCATTTGTTTGATTATTTGTTCTGCTCCTTTACTAATACCTTGGCTAATTCCTTGACTAATTCCTTGGTCAAGACCTTTATTGTATTTGTCCTCTAATAATTCTACATATAATTCTTCAAAATTTGACATATCACCATCTCCTTCCATTATTTTTTTATATTTTCCTATTTCTTCACCAAGTGCTTTCCTTATCTTGCTTGAATTTTCTAGTATTATTTTTAAACAATTTGCCTCATACTCATTTACTCCTCTTTTTATCACAAATTCTATCACTTCTTCTAATTCTTCTTTTGTCTTTTGCTTTTCTAATGCCATTGCTAATGTTAACCCCATCCTATCTTCTAATAATTCTTTTGTTGTTATTTTTTGTATATCTACTAAGTTATATGTTGGATAGTTTAATGCTGGAAAACCATAATTGTTATCTTCCTCTTGCAATATTGTTAATGGTGCATCCCATATTGTTTTTGATGTACTTAATACTATTGGAAATATTAGTGGTGCTCTATAAAATTTGCTTTTACTCGTCTGCCTACTGTCTATTAAACATATACAATATTCTGACATCCTTTTTGGCATTCTATAATCTACTGTACTTTGATGTTCTATTATTATATATATTTCCGTATTTTTAATTTTATATATAATATCTGATTCTCTTACCTTAAACCCATAACTTGTAACAAATTTTCCATTATACCTTTCTATATCTTTTGCTTTTATTCTATATTTAAAAAACTTATCTACAAAATGTGCAATCTCCTCTTTATTTTCTAATAATTTTCTTAAAATTTTATCTTGTTCTTGTTTTCCTACTTCTTTATTTTCTGTTGTATTATCCTTCATATTTTCTCCTTTCATTGTAACTTTTTTAACTAAGAAAATCAAATTGAATTTAGAGTAAACTGCCCCTGTTTTCTCTTTTTTACTTCTTTTTTCTTAGTTTTTCTGTGATTTTTCTTTATTTCTTAGAAATTTAGATATAATTTCTTTGAATAAAAATTTGAATTAAATCATAAGCATAATACCATAATTAACTTTTTATGTCAATAGTGTTTCTTGTTTTTTAATAAATTTTTAATTTTTTATTTTATAAAAATTAAATAAAAAAATAAAGTAACAAACCTATTTTAAGATTTATTACTTTATTTAAATATCTACTTTATAACTGTAGTTGGATCTATTTGAACACCATCTTTTAATACTTCAAAATGAAGATGTGGTTCATCTGAAATTTCAAAAGTAGCAGTATTACCAACAGTCCCTATGCTTTGACCTTTCTCTACTTTTTCTCCTTCTACTACAAATTCAGAACTTAAAAGATTTGCATAAACAGTTTGGTAACCATTATCGTGTTCTATAGTAATAGTTAAACCATATCTTGGGTCATTTTTAATAGTCTTAATAGTTCCTGCTTCTGCTGATTTCACAACAGAAGTTTTATCTGCTTTAATATCTATTCCTAAATGAGTAGTCCACTCTTGTAATGTATTTGAAAATACTAAATTATCTTTAGCAAAAACTTTCATAATTTCACCCTCTATAGGTTTCTCAAAAGCTAATTCTTTCTTTTCTTCTTTACTTTCTTTTACATCTTCTTTTTTGTTTGTATTTGTAATATTTTCAGTAGTACTTTTTGTTGTTGTCTCTTTAGCACTATTTGTAGTTGTGCTTCCATTTACTGTATTATTAACATTATTTGCACTTATAGTATTTGTCTCATTTAAAGATTCATTTACAGACTTACCAATTTCTGTACTAACACTTGCTGTATTTGTATTAGTATTTTCATTTTGTACATTTGCAATTTCTTCAAAATCAACTAAATCATTTTCCATATCTTTGCTTAAATTTTTACTATATATTAGTAAAGCAACTAAAATAATAGTTAAAACTCCTATTCCTATAATAGAATACATTATAATTTTATTTTGCATAGCATCTTTATTATTATTGTTTAACCTGTTATTTCTTCTCATATCTCTCATAATATCCTCCTTAAATATTTTATTAATACAAGTATTTCCTATTTTGAGGAGAATATACATTTTTGTTAAAAATTCTATAAATTATTTACATCTTGAATTACAACACCAATATAAAAATGATTAATTATATCTTCATAAGACTTTCCTTCTTTAGCTAAAGTATTTGCACCAGTTTGGCTCATACCAACACCGTGTCCATAACCTTTAACCGAAAATTTTATATTTCCATTTTCTTTAATAATTTCAAAATTAGTAGACCTTAAACCAAGTAAACTCCTTGTCTCTGTTCCAGAAATGTTATGATTACCAAATTTTACAGTTTTAACTCTACCACTATCTGTATATTCTAGTATCTTCAAATCATCATTATTATTAAAATCAATTGAAATATCAGAATAATTAACTTTTAATTTTTCTAATAATTCTTCATTTGAAAGTACTACTTCTGAATTATATTGTGTATAATTATCTTCACCAGAAGTTTCCACCACTTGTAAATATGGATAACCTGTACCACCCCATACATTTACAGGAATTTCAGTTTTTCCACCACTATTTGAGTGAAAAAATGCATTTATTAGTTTTCCTTCATATGTAATTATTTTACCTTTAGTATCATTTACAGCTTGTTCTATTTTTTGCCAATTACTTTCTCTTACACTTTCCTCCCACCTAGCAAAACGTTCTTCTTTAGAAACCCACGCTTGGCAACAAGCTGAATCATCACATATATCTGCATTATCGTGTTTCTTATTTTGAATCTTATAAATAGTATATGTTCTTGCAACTACAGCTTGTGCTTTTAAAGCTTCAATTTCAAAATCAGCAGGCATTTCGGCTGATACAACATTTACTAAATATGTATCAATTGGAACTTCTTCTACTTCTCCTGTTTTTGTATGTAATAATTTGATGTTTCCATAATTTTTATAATCATAATTTTCTATTTCTGCTTTCTTTTCTGCATTTTCATTACTTACATCATTACTACTAACTTTTGCTTCTACATTTTTTTTAGTAAGAAATGCAGGAAGCAAGAAGAAAACAAGTAAAAACACAAAAAAATAGATAAAAACTTTTTTCAAAAGAAACCACTCCTAAATTAATTATATTTTATTTATATTTTATGAACTTAATTTTAATTTCATACTGTCTAAAATTCTTCTTTCTATTCTAGATACTTGAACTTGTGTTATTCCTAAAACATTTGCTACTTGTTTTTGTGTTTTTTCTTTAAAAAACCTTAGTAAAACAACTTTTTTATCACGTTCATTTAAATTTTCAATTAAATCATTTAATACAATTTTATTTGTTATAATTTCTTCTTCGTCTTTATCTGTTGATAATTTATCTATTAAATTAATAGTTTTTTCATTTTTACTGTTTATATTATTATTGCTACCTTCAATAGATTCTGGCTTTATAGTAGCTTCTAAAGCTAAAACAATATCTTCTTTAGAAACTTTTAATTCTTTCTCAATTTCTTCTATTTTAATATCTCTTCCTTTTTTATAAAAATATTCTTTTTGTAATTCTCTTATTTTAAAACCTAATTCTTTAATACTTCTACTTATTTTTATAGGACCATCATCACGAATAAACCTTTTAACTTCACCTATCATATATGGAACAGCATATGTGGTAAGTTTAACTTCAAAACTTGTATCAAATCTTTTAATAGCTTTTATAAACCCCATAACTGCTATCTGGTATAAATCTTCTAATTCATAACCTCTTCCTTGGAATCTTTTAACAATAGACCAAATAAGCCCATTATTATTATCAATTAATTTTCCAAGTTCCTCTTTATCTCCATTTTTAGCCTTTATAATAACCTCTTTGTCATTTTCGTACATA
>CALXEY010000015.1 GCA_944387455.1 uncultured Clostridia bacterium | reverse complement strand
AAAAGGAATAAAAAAATGGGGATAAAATTTAAAATAATAATAAGTGCAATAATAATAGTAGTTCTTCTTGCCGGTCTAACCATATCATATTTTTTATTTTCAGATATAGAATCAAAAGAAACAAAAGAAATAAAAGAAAGTTGTAATGTAGAAGTAGAAAGATTTATGGGAAGAAAAATATTTATAATAAGACCAAAAGAAGAAGTAGAAGAAGAAAAGAAAATATTATACTTCCACGGCGGTTCATATATGGCAGAGATGAGCTCATATCACTGGGAATTTATAGAAAACTTAGTCTTAGATACAAAAATGACAGTAATAATACCAGATTATCCATTAACACCTAAATATACATATAAAGACGTATTTAAAATGGTAAAACCATTATATAAAGAAATAATAGAAGAAGTAAAACCAGAAAATTTAATACTTATGGGAGACTCAGCAGGTGGAGGTTTAAGTTTAGCTTTAATAGAAGAAATGTCAGAGGAAAATTATGAATTGCCTGGAAAAACGATATTAATATCACCTTGGCTAGATGTAAGATTGGGAAACGAGAAAATAGATGAAGTACAAAAGAAAGATAAAGAATTAAATAAAGAAACCTTAAAATTAGCAGGAATAGCATATGCGGGAGGAGAAGAAAATTCAAGCAATTTTTTAGTAAGCCCAATAGAAGGTGATATATCAAAAATTAAAAATCTAACAATATTTACAGGAACAAATGATATATTAAACCCAGATGTGCATAAATTAGATGAAAAAGCAATTGAACAAGGAACAAATATAGAAATAAAAGAATATGAAGGAGCAGGTCATATCTGGATAATAAATAAAAAAGGAGATAAAAACATAATAGAAAAAGCATATCAAGATTTAATAAATGAGACAAAAGGGGACAGCCATTTTTTGTCTCAAGGAAGGAATTTATTAAATGAAAAATAAAAAAGAAAATAAATTATATTGGAGAAGATTAGATAATTCAGCAAAAATATTTCCAATTGCAGCAGGTAAAAAATATAGTACAGTATTTAGATTATCAGTATTATTAAAAGAAAAAGTAAATGTAGATATATTGTATGAAGCAGTAAATAAAGCTTTAGAACAATATCCGTCATTTAAAGTAAGAATGAAAGAAGGATTTTTTTGGTATTATTTAGAATATAATTCTAAAAAAGTTATAATAGAAGAAGAAAAAGACTATCCTTGTAAATATATAGACCCAAGAAAAAACAATAATTATTTATTTAAAATAACATATTTTGAAAACAAAATAAATATAGATATATTCCACTCTTTAACAGACGGAAATAGTGGTATAATGTTTTTTAGAGAAATAATATACAATTATTTAGAAATAGTTCACAAAAGTGAATTAAAAGAGGAAAGAAAAACAAGAAAGATAGTAGAAAATGACACAGAAGATAGTTATATAAAAAATTATGATAAAAAATCTAAGGGAAATAATTCATCAAAAAAAGCATATGAATTAAAAGGAAAGAAAATAGGCTTAGGTGGAGTATCAGCAATACATGAAATTATTGATATGGAAGCTTTAAAAGAAGAAAGTAAAAAATATAAAGCAACAATAACACAATATTTAACAGCAGTTCTTATATATTGTATGTATAAAGAAAATTACGAAAAATATAAGTATAAAGGAAATAAACCAATAAAAGTATGTATACCAGTAAACTTAAAAAAATATTTTCCGTCAAAAACAATGTCTAATTTCTTTTCATATATAACATTAGAGGCAGAGATAAAAAAAGATAATTTAACAGATTTTGATAAAATAATTGAATTTGTAAAAAATGATTTTAATAAAAGATTAAAAGAAGAAGAAATAATTAAAACAATGTCAGCAAATGTAAAACTTGGAAATAATTTTGCAATTAAAATAGTTCCATTAGTTATAAAAAAATTACTTGTAAGATTAAGCTATATAGAAATTAGAAAATACACAACTATAACATATTCAAATATAGGAAGAATAGGTATTATTGGTAAATATAAAGATTATATAGATTATTTTTTAATGCTTATAGCACCAGAGCCTGTAGAAAAAATAAAATGTTCTAGTTGCACATTTGAGAATAAAATGGTATTTACTTTTACATCAATATTAAAAGATAATAGTATAGAAAAAAGATTTTATAAATTTTTAACTGATAGAGGTATTTCAGTTGAAATAGAAAGTAATGGTGTTTTAGATGATATATCCAAAGAAGTTAAGTAGTAAAAAAGGTGATTTAGTATTTAAAATATTATTGTTTAGTTCAGTACTATTAGGTATAATACTTTTTGTAATAAATAAATTAACAACACCAAATATACCTTGGGCAACACTTACAAATGCAGGTATTATATATGTATGGATAACAGTTTATTATTCAATAAAGAAAAATACAAATATCGCAGGGCACGTGATGATACAAGCAATTGCAATATCACTTCTTATGTTATTTATAGATTATAAATTAGGGTTTGAGAAATGGTCTTTAAATATATCAATACCTATTGTAATTATGATAGCAAATGTAACAATGTTAATACTTACAATCGTAAGCCATAAAAAGTTTATAAGATATGCAATATATCAATTAATAATAGTATTATTTAGTATGTTACCTGTAATATTAATTGGTGAAAAAATAGTAGAAAATATAGTATTAAGTATTATAGCAAGTAGTATTTCAGTTGTAAATTTAATACTAACACTTAGCCTATCTGCTAAAGATGTAAAAGATGCAATTATAAGAAAATTCCATATGTAAAATAAGAATACATCTTCTATAAATAGAGGTGATAAAATGCAAACAGGATTAGTTGTAAAAAAAGAAACAAAATTTGATAAAATAAGAAAATTATTAAATAGAATATTCTTTAAAGAAGAATATTATTTAGAAGCGGAATTACAAAGTTTGCTACAAAAAAGAAGTATAAACACCTCAAAAATAGTGATACCAAGGGAGATAGGAAAAAATAAAATAAAAATGTAAATAATTTTAAATAAAATAATAAAAAAATAAAGAAAAACAAAAAAAGAGAAAATGAAATGAAAAAGAAAAACATAAAAGATTATAATTTAGAAGAGTTAAAACAAGAAATAGAAAATTTAGGAGAGAAAAAATTTAGAGCAGAGCAAATATTTAAATGGCTTTATCAAGAAAAAGTAAAGTCATTTGATGAGATGACTAATTTATCTTTAGAATTAAGAGAAAAATTAAAACAAAATTATACAATGTGTAATTTTAACATATTAAAAAAACAAGAATCAAAAGATGGAACAATAAAATATTTATTTGACGTGTTAGACGGAAATGCAATAGAAACAGTTCTTATGAGCTATCATTATGGATATAGCATATGTGTATCATCACAAATTGGTTGTAAAATGGGGTGTAAGTTTTGTGCATCAACTGGAATAGAATTTAGTAGAAACTTAAGCTCAGGAGAAATAGTAGAGCAGATCTTAGCAGTAGAACAAGATACAGGCTTTAGAATATCAAATGTAGTATTTATGGGAATAGGAGAACCACTAGATAATTACGATAATGTAATAAATGCAATTCATATAATAAATAATCAGAAAGGTTTAAGCATAGGAGCACGTCATATTAGTATATCAACAAGTGGGTTAGTTCCTAAAATATATAAATTAGCAAAAGAGAATATACCTTGTACACTATCTATATCATTACACGCAACAACAAACGAAAAAAGAAGTGAAATGATGCCGGTAAATAATAGCTATCCAATAGAAGAACTAATAAAAGCGTGCAAAGATTATTTAGAACAAACAAATAGAAGAATATCATTTGAATATGCACTAGCAAAAGATAATAACGACAATTTAGAAGATGCAAAAAGGTTAGTAAAATTACTTAAAGGTATGTTATGCCACGTAAATTTAATACCAATAAATAAAATAGAAAATGGAAAATTTACAAAAAGTTCAAATGAAAACATAATAAAATTTAGAGATTATTTAAATGATAACGGAATAGTTGCAACAATAAGAAGAGAGTTAGGCTCAGATATAGATGCAGCTTGTGGACAACTAAGAAGAAAGAATTTGCGAAAATAGGGACGGGGCATTTTTGTTGCATTTTGGAAAATATTGGAAAAATGAGACAAAAATGCCCCGTCCCCAAAATTCTCACTTGAAGATGAAAAAGTAAAATGTTATAATAGGTTTTGTAAAAAGAAATATTTTATTTTAAGGAGCTTTAAAATGTTAATTGATGATATTAAAGATAAATTACCTTTTATGAAGAAAATAAAAGTTTATGCTTTTGTTGGTCCTTCAGGAACTGGTAAAAGTTATAGAGCACAAATGGTTGCAAGTGAAAAAAATATTAATTTTATAATAGATGACGGTCTTCTTATAAAAGATAATGAAGTTATTGCAGGTGAGTCTGCAAAAAAAGCAGAAACAAAGGTTGCAACTGTGAGACACGCACTTTTTTATGAAGAAAAAGAAAGAGAGCCTATAATTAAAGCTTTAAAGAAATATAAGGCAGATAAAATATTAATACTTGGAACTTCTGACGGTATGGTACAAAAAATTGCTGCAAACCTTGGACTTCCAGAAGTTTCTGATACTACATATATTACAGATGTAGCAACAGAGCAGGAAATGAAAACTGCAAGAAGAATAAGGGTAACAGAGGGAAAACACGTTATTCCAGTGCCTACTTTTGAAATTAAAAAAGATTTTTCAGGATACTTATTAGATCCTCTTCAAATATTTAAATCTAAAGGAAAAGGACAAAAACCATATATATCAGAAAAATCTATTATAAGACCTACATTTAGTTATTTAGGTAAATTTACTATTTCTGATTTAGTATTTAGACAAATACTAGAATATTTAGCAAGTGGAACACCAGCAATACATAAAATATTAAAAACTAGAGTTGAAAATTATGGTGAAGGTGCTAAAATATATATGGAAGTAAGTATTGTATATGGATATAATGTTGTAGAGGGACTTAAAGATTTTAGGGAAAAATCTAAAAAAGAAATCGAAAAATTAACAGCTATGAACGTAGTTGAATTAGAAGTAGTTGCTAAAAATATTTATGTACCAGAAAAAGGAGATAATTAATATGATAGTTGCAATTGATGGACCAGCAGGTAGTGGGAAAGGAACTGTTACTGAAATAATTTCTAAAAAATTAAATTTGACCAATATAAGTACTGGAGATGCTTATAGATGTGTTGCATTGTTTGCTATAGAAAACAACGTAAATGAAAATGAAACTGAAAAAATAATTAAATTATTAGATGAAATACAAATAGAATTTAAGAAAGAACAGGATAAAGATGTGGTTTTCTTAAATGGTAAAAATGTAGATAAAAGAATTAGACAAAAAGATGTTACTAATATAGTTTCTAAAGTTTCTGCTATAAAAGAGGTAAGATTTAAATTAAATGAATTATTTAGAAAAATTTCTGAAAATAAAAATGTAATTATGGAAGGAAGAGATATTGGAACTTGTGTATTTCCTAATGCTGATGTTAAGATTTATTTAGATGCAAGCCTTGAAGAAAGAGCAAAAAGAAGAGTTAAACAAAATGAAGAATTAGGAATAGATATTCCTTATGAGGAAGTTTTAGAAAGCATTAGAAAAAGAGATGAACAAGATAAAACTAAAGAAGTAGGAGCATTAATACAAGCAGATGATGCTATATATATTGATTCTAGCAATTTAAGTATTGAAGAAGTTTCTGATAAAATTATACAGATTATAGAAAATAAATAAAATGAGGAGTAATTAATATGAATAAATTAAAAAGCGGTATTAAAGAAGTAATTAAATTTATTGTAAGAGGTGCACTTTATATTTGGTTTAAGTTAGTATATCGTTTAGAAATTAATGGATTAGAAAATGTGCCAAAAGAAGGTCCTGTTATATTTTGTGGAAATCATAGAAGTTATATAGACCCACCTTTAATTGTTGCAACTGCTAAAAGAGATATGAAGTTTTTAGCTAAAGAAGAATTATATAAAAATAAGTTTTTGGCTTTCTTGGGTTGGGCATTTGAAGCTATTCCTGTTAAAAGAGATGAGAAAGATATTTCAGCAATAAAGACTTCTTTGAAAGATTTAAAAGAAGGAAAATGTATTGCTCTTTTCCCAGAAGGTACTAGAAATGGTTTAGAAAAAGGAGAAAAAGTTAAAGACGGAGTTGCATTTTTTGCAGTGAGAAGTGGAGCAAAGGTAGTTCCTTGTGGTATCAAAGGTGGTACAAAAGAACTTAAAAAACTTACAATTAGTTATGGAAAAGCTTTAGATTATAGCAAATACAAAGGTTCAAAAGATAAAGATGTTTTAGATAATATAACTAAGAAAATTATGGACAATATAATTGAACTTGCAAAATAAAGTAGAATTTTATTGGAAAATTTTTGGATTCTACTTGAAAATCAATAAAAAATATGGTAAAATATAAAAGTATGAGAAATAAGAAGTAAAACCAATAAGAAAGCAAAGTATATATATTTTAAATTTGCAAAAGAGAAAAATGGTCTTAGGCTGTAAACCATTTAGCAAAAAATATATAGAAATTTCACTTTTTAGGTCTTTTCTTGAAATAAAAGTAGGGAAAAGCGGTTGTACCGTTAAAACTTTTAATGAGGTTAGTTTTTACTAATAAAATTAGGTGGTACCACGGAAATTTTGGAATATTACCATTTCGTCCTAAAAAGTAGGAGAAATGGTTTTTTTGATGTTAAATTTTAATTAAAATTAACAAGGATGTGATAAAATGTTAAAACAGAAAATAGTGGAAAATTATTTTGATGCAAAACTCTATACTAATCAAGAAATAATTGAAAGTGTAGAAAAAACAAAAAAAGAATATGCTAAAAAAATAATAAATGTAAATATAAAATTAAATGAATTTGGCGTATTTGTGGTTACATATTATTTTAAAGTAAGTGAAAATATATTTCAAAAAATATTTATAAAAATAAAACAAAAAAGAAAAGATAAACAAATACGATTATTACAAGAAAAAAATGAAAACTCAGAAGAAAGAAAAAAAGATAAAATAGAAAAAAGATTTGAAAAATATTCTGGAAATAAATATGGTAAATATAAAAGTACAGGTATATATAAACCATATTAAAATAAAAAATAAATATGAAAGGAAGAAGAAAATGGAAGAGGAAATCAAGAAAATTAAAGACACATCTATTAGTGAAATTAAAAATTGTAGTTCTAAAAAAGAACTAGAAGAACTAAAAGTAAAATATTTAGGAAAAAAAGGAGAACTTACTTTAGTATTAAGAGGTATGGGAAAATTAAGTAAAGAGGAAAGACCTGTAATAGGAAGCTTAGTAAATAAAGTAAGAGATGAATTAAATAGTTTATTTGAAAATAAAGAAAAAGAATTAAATAAAGAAGAATTACAAAAAAGACTAGAAACAGAAAATATAGATGTTACAGAACCAAGTAAAAGAATAGTTTTAGGTTCTCTTCACCCAATAACACAAATAATAAAAGAAGTAGAAGAAATCTTTTTAGGTATGGGGTATGAAATAGCAGACGGACCAGAAGTAGAAAAAGCAATATACAATTTTGATAAATTAAATACACCACCAGACCACCCAGCAAGAGATATACAAGATACTTTTTACGTAAATGATGATATAGTATTAAGAAGCCAAACATCACCTGTACAAGCAAGAGTAATGGAAGAGAAAAAACCACCAATAAAAATAATATGTCCAGGTGCAGTATATCGTTCAGATAGTGTAGACGCAACACACTCACCAGTATTCCACCAAGTAGAAGGTTTGGTTGTTGATAAAAATATTTCAATGACAGATTTAAAGGGAACTTTAGAGATGTTTGCTAAAAAATGTTTAGGAGAAAATACTAAAATACGTTTTAGACCACATCATTTCCCATTTACAGAACCATCAGCAGAAGCAGATGTATCTTGCTTTGTATGTGGAGGAAAAGGTTGTAGGGTTTGTAAAGGAGAAGGTTGGATAGAACTTTTAGGTTGTGGTATGGTACACCCAAATGTGTTTAAAAATTGTGGAATAGACCCAGATGTGTATTCAGGTTTTGCATTTGGTTTTGGTGTAGAAAGAATTGCTATGGCAAAATTTGGAATAGAAGATATGAGATTACTTTTTGAAAATGATGTTAGATTTTTAAAACAATTTTAGAATAAATAATCAAAATTTTGATATTTAGAAGGAGAGTTGATATAATGGGACTTTTTAATAAAAGACCTAATGGTAGAAAAATTTATACATTGCAACAAGCAATGAGTTTTGTAAGTAAAAATGAAGGATATTCGGTTATAGAAGAAAATGGAGGATATAGAGTTATATCAGATAAAACAGCAAGAGTTGAAATTGAAAGACATAAAAGCCAATTAAGTAGAAGAGATGAGTTTAGAAAAGATATGCAAATTGGATATACACCAAGTACTATTGGTCCAAGAGAAAATTCAAATTATGGACATAGATATAGTTATTATGAAGAAGAAAGATAGAAAGGAAGAATTGTAAATGAAAGCAAGTAGAGAATGGTTAGAAGAATATAGTGATATAGATGTAGACACTATAAAATTAGGTGATATACTTACAATGACAGGCTCTAAAGTAGAAGAAGTAATAGAAAAAGGAAAAGATATTAAAAATGTTGTAGTTGGAAAAATTTTAGAAATAAAAAAACATCCAAATGCAGATAAATTAGTTGTAACTAAAGTAGATGTAGGAACAGAAAAAATACAAATAGTAACAGGTGCAAAAAATATTAAAGAAAATGATATAATACCAATTGCAAAAGACGGAGCAGAATTACCAGGCGGAAAGAAAATAGTAAGAAGCCCATTAAGAGGAGTAGATTCTTGTGGTATGATGTGTTCTGTTGGAGAACTTGGTTTAGATATCAAAGATTATAAAGATCAAATAGAAGACGGAATAATGATACTTCCTTCTTCTTACGAAAAATATCTTGGAAAAGATATAGTAGAAGTTTTAAATTTAAGAGAAGATATAATAGATTTTGAAATAACACCAAATAGACCAGACTGTTTATCAATTGAAGGTTTAGGAAGAGAAACAGCAGCATCATTGGGAGTTAAATTTAAAAATCCTAGAAAAAATTTAGATGAGTTAGAAGTAGAAAACAAAAAAGAGTTAGAAGGTTTAAGAGTAGATATAGAAGCACCTGATTTATGTTATAGATATGTTGCAAGAATAGTTAAAGATGTAAAAATAGGAGAATCTCCAGAGTGGATGCAAAGAAGATTAAAAGCTTGTGGTGTAAGAAGTATTAATAATATAGTAGATATAACAAACTACGTAATGTTAGAATTAGGTCAACCAATGCACGCTTTTGATATAAATTCTATAAAAGGAAAGCATATTACAGTAAGAAGAGCAAAAAATGATGAGAAAATTATTACTTTAGATGAACAAGAAAGAATTTTAAATGAAAACAATCTTGTAATAGCAGATGAAGAAAAGCCAGTTGCAATTGCAGGTGTAATGGGTGGTTTAAACTCTGAAATAGAAAATGATACAAAAACAGTAGTCTTTGAATCAGCTGTATTTTATGGTGGAAGTGTTAGAAAAACAGCAAAACAAGTAGGTTTAAGAACAGAAAGTTCAGCAAGATATGAAAAAGGCTTATCACCTGAAAATGCTATGCGTGCTGCAAATAGAGCAGTAGAATTAGTGGAGCTTTTAGGCGCTGGAAAAGCGATTGAAGGAAAAATAGATGTATATCCTACAAAGCAAAAAATAAATAAAATAAAATTAGATGTAGATAGAATAAATTCTCTACTTGGAACTAATATTTCAAAAGAAGAAATGATAAAAATATTAGAAAATTTAGATATTAAAGTAGAAAATGATTATGTAATAAGTCCATATTTCAGAATGGATATAGAATTTTTAGCAGATATAGCAGAAGAAATTGCAAGATTTTATGGATATGATAAATTAGATACAACATTAGTAAATGCGGAGGCAACTTTAGGTATAAGAACTAAAGAACAAAAAATAGAACAAAAAATAGAAAATACGTTAGTAAATAGTGGTTTATCTGAGATCTATACATATGGTTTTGTTGGTGAAAAAGACTTAGAAAAATCAAAAATAAAAGAAGAATTAGTAAAAAATGCAATTGAAATTTCAAACCCACTAAGTGATGAATTTAAATTAATGAGACCAACTACAATTCCTAGTATGATGCAAATTCTAGCATTAAACAATAATAGGAAAAACCAAAATGTTAAATTATTTGATATTTCAAGAAATTATAGAAATATAAATGGAGAAGTTGAAAAAGGTGAAATTCCACTAGAAGAAAAGATTTTAACAATAGGTATGTATGGAGAAGATGTAGATTTCTATACACTAAAAGGTTTGATTGAAAATGTATTAGAAGTATCAAATATAAATCATTATGAAGTTGTAAAAGAAACAGAAAATAGTTCATATCACCCAGGTAGATGTGCAAATATTAAAGTAGGTATAGATGTAATTGCAACTATAGGTGAAGTACATCCAGAAGTTTTAGAAAATTATGACATTAATAAAAGATGTTATTTAGCAGAAGTAAATATAACAAAAATAGTAAAATATTCTAAAGCAAATAAAAAATATGAAGAAGTACCAAAATTCCCAGCAGTTGAAAGAGATATAGCAATTGTTGTAGATGAAAATGTGGAAGTTGGTTCTATCGAAAATACAATTACTAAAAAATCAAAAAGATTATTAAAAGGTAAAAAAGGCTTAGAAGAGTTAAAATTATTTGATATTTACAGAGATGAAAAATTAGGAGAAAACAAAAAAAGTGTTGCATATAGTCTAATTTTCAGAGATAAGACAAAAAGCTTATCAGATGAGGAAATAAACCCTGTTATGGAAGAGATTATAAAAGAATTAGAGGAAAAATTTAATGCTACTTTAAGAAAATAATTAAAAACTATGGACTTTTTTAAAAAAATATAATAAAATGTAAGAAAATAAAAAGAGAAAACAAAGGAGAAGATATTATGGAAGAAACAAAAAAGGAAGAGGTTACAGAAAAAAAAGAGGAAGTAAAAGAAGTTAAAAAAGCAAAATTAAGCCCAGCAGCAACAGTTTTACTTTCAATAGTAGCAGCATTAGGTTTAATAATTTTAGTTACATTAATTTATTTTATAATTATGGCATTATAAAATAAAAATATTAGAAAAAATAGAGTTTTTCTCTATTTTTTTTGACTAATTTTTAGTTTGGTGATAAAATACAAAAGTAAACTCTAGAAAGGAGTAATTATGTTGGAGAGAACTCAAGTTTTTGGACTGCGGGATAAGTATCAAGGAAAGAAAAGTTCTGGTTATGATGTAGATGAAGAAACAGGAGCAATTATTGTTTATGCACTAGATTGTGTTTTTTATGATGAAATATATTATTCAATGGAAGAAGGTGGACCGATTACTTTTGGTTCTTATGTACCATATGTAAGAAAGTATGTAAGAAAACGACCACTACAAGTTCCAGGTACTGGAGTACTGGTTTATAGAACAAACAATGAAGGCAAACAAGAAGTACTCTTGCAACTAAGAAAAGATTTTGACCAATATGGAGTTCCAGGTGGTGGAATAGAAATTGGTGAAACTTATGAACAATGTGCTGTAAATGAACTTTTACAAGAAACAGCATATATTGCTAGAGAAGAAGATTTAAAACTGGTAAATGTATATGCTGGACCAAAACATATTACAAGATACCCAAATGGTGATGTTGTATTCCATACAGTTGTAGTTTTTAAGGTGGAAGCATCAAAATGTGAAAAAGCTTCACACAATTTTGATAAAACCGAAACCAAAGAAATTGTATGGATGACAATACCAGAAATTGAAGACCTGCTACGAGAAAATAAGGTCTTTCCAAACAATGTTCCCATACTTGAGGACGTTGTGAAAACTACTCTTTAAAATTAAAGAGTAATAATAAAGGAAAATTGCTAAGAAATTAGTAATTTTCCTTTTTAAAATTTGAAAAAATATTATACATTTTATTTAATATATTTTTTGTTTCTTCTATTTTTATTTTATATTTTTCAGTTAAAACATATTTATTTTGCATATTCTGAAATTCTTTTAATAATGAAGGTTCGAAATATAATTTAAAATAGTTAAAATCTTTTATTTTTGTATTTTTATTAATACCTCCGATTCTTAGTTCTTCTTCTTTTCTTTTAAATCTTATTAAATTATATAATTGGTTTTTATTTTTTAATAATTTTTGTATTTTTGCAGTTTTAAACAAAACAGATAAATCATATAGATGTTTTGATGTATCTGTGAACATATTTCTTAAATAATAAAATTCTGTTGCAAATAATTTATCCACAAACATTCTCTCTAGAGTTAAAGTTTCTATTTCAATACCTGAAATATCAAATTCTTTTTCCAAAGTTGTCTTTTCTTTAATATTTGCTAGCTTGTATATTAAAGGTTCTATAAAATATTTTTCTGTTGGTTCACTTATTGTAAAAGAGGTGGCTTCTACTTGTATACTATTAGCTCGTTGTAGTGGAATTTCATTGTTTTTATATATGGAAGTGTATTTGTAAACACCAGTAACACTCCCTTTTCTATCCAGGCAAGCATTTTATATTAGAGATATACCAGGTATTTTGTAACCTAAGGCAGATTCTTTTAAACGTTTTCTATTTTTTGTATTAGATTCTTCTGGCAATACCTTTACAGTTAAGTCAATATCTTCTGAAAAACGATTCATTGTATTTAAAATTTTATATATTGCAGTTCCACCTTTAAAGTAAGCTTTTAAATAATCTTGTTTTTGAGCAAGTTCTTTAAGAATTAGATATACATAATAATCTTTTTCTATTATATCTATATTAGCTCTAATACTAATATTTTGTATAAATTTTTCAAAATCTGTTCTACATAAATGAAATAACATTTTTTCTCCTATCTTGCTAAAACAAACAATTTATCTAATACTTTTTTATTGTTTGTTTCTCTAGCATATTTTATTATTTTTTCAAAATCTAAATTATATTCTTTTATAATGTTGTAGAAAATTTCATTTGCATTTTCAACTTCAATATTAATATGTTCTTTATTTGTTATAATATCTATAAATTGTAAATATTTATAGTTTTCATTTGTTATTTTTGTTTTAGGTTTATTTATATAAACTCTTAGATTTTTATCATATTGTTTATGATATTTACACTCATTTGTTACTATATCAGTTACGTTAGGAACTAAAGTTGTTAAACCTATTTTATTGAACAATTTTGCTCCGGCAATATATCCTTTTACATTTCCGTTTCTGTCTTTTAAATATTTAAGTTGTATCAATTTATTTGGATCTAAAGCCATTTCGCCAAACATAGTAATAATAGGTTTATAATAAACACCTTTATATTCAGCCTTTATAAAACCTTCATTTTTTAATCTATTTAATATAACATTTACATTTTTTAAAATATTATCTTTATTATTATCAGCATAGTGTTTAATAATATATTCTTTTATATCTTCTATAAAAATTGGTTCATCTTCAGGATATTTGTCAATATAGTCAAAAACTAATTTAAAAATGCTCATAAATTTCATCTCCTTTGTTATTATTATGTAATAATAGTATGAAAAATATACTATATAATAACATTATATTATTTTTTTGTGAAAAAGTCAACATTATTTGAAAAAACACTTGACAAATCAAGAAAAATAGTGTAAAGTATATTAGCATTACAAAAAAGAAAAGAGGTAATCTTATGGAGAAAAAAGTTGAAGTTAGCATACTTTGGGAAATATATGGCAAATTATTAACTGAAAAACAATATGAATTCATAGAAGATTACTATAATAATGATTTATCATTATCAGAAATAGCAGAAAATAATGAAATAACAAGACAAGCAGTAAGAGATATAATAAAGAAAGGAGAGAAAAAGCTTTTCGAATACGAAGAAAAGCTAGGAATAATGAAAAGGACGTTAAATCAAGAAAAGAAAATAGAAAAAGTTTTATTAGAATTAACAAAAATACAACAAGATTATTCTGATAAAGAAATAGCAAATGTATTAGAACATATTAAAAAAGAATTAAATTATTTAGTATAACAAAGGAGTTGATAATATGGCTTTTGAAGGACTATCTTCTAGATTACAAGAAATAACAAGGAAAATTAGAGGAAAAGCAAGAATAACTGAAAGTGATTTAAAAGAAATGCTAAGAGAGGTAAAACTTGCACTTCTAGAAGCTGATGTCAACTATAAGATAGTAAAAGAATTTATAGAATCAATTAGAGAAAAAGCATTAGGTCAAGATGTGTTAAAATCATTAACACCAGGACAACAAGTTGTTAAAATAGTAAAAGATGAATTAGTAGAATTGCTAGGTGGAACTGAAAGCAAAGTAAACTTTACACCAAACCCACCAACAATAATAATGCTAGTAGGTCTTCAAGGTTCTGGTAAAACAACAACAGCAGGTAAGCTTGCAAATTTATTTAGAAAACAAGGTAAAAAACCATTATTAGTTGCCTGTGATGTGTATAGACCAGCTGCTATAAAACAATTACAAGTAGTAGGAAAACAATTAAATATACCAGTATTTGCAAACGAACAATCAAAAGACGTAGTTCATATAGCAAAACAAGCTGTTTCAGTTGCAATATCAAAATTAAATGATGTAGTAATACTAGATACAGCAGGTAGACTTCATATAGATGAAGAACTAATGGAAGAACTAAAAAAAGTAAAACAAAGTGTAAAACCAAATGAAATATTACTTGTAGTAGACAGTATGACAGGTCAAGATGCTGTAAATGTTGCAGAAAAGTTTAATGAAACAGTTGGAATAGACGGAGTAGTATTAACAAAATTAGACGGTGATACAAGAGGTGGTGCGGCATTATCAGTTAAAAAAGTTACAGGAAAACCAATAAAATTTGCAGCAACAGGTGAAAAGCTAAGTGATATAGAAATATTCCACCCAGAAAGAATGGCAAGTAGAATATTAGGTATGGGAGATATCCTATCAGTAATAGAAAAAGCAGAAGAAGCCTTTGATTTAGAACAAGCAGAAAAGTTAGAAAAACAATTAAAGAAAAGAGAATTTGACTTAGATGATTATTTAACACAATTAAGACAAATTAAAAAAATGGGTTCTTTCTCATCATTATTAAAACTAATACCAGGTATGAATCAGCTAAAAGATGTAAAAATAGATGATAAAGAATTTGTAAAAATAGAAGCAATAATATGTTCTATGACAAAAGCAGAAAAAAGAGATATAAGACTATTAAATGGAAGTCGTAGACTACGTATTGCAAAAGGAAGTGGAACATCAGTACAAGAAATAAATAAATTCATAAAATCTTTTGAAATGACACAAAAAATGATGAAACAAATGAAGTCAGGAAAAGGTGGTATGAAAAATTTAATGAAAGGTATTGATGAAAATTCTCTTAAAAATATGTTTAAAAAATAATAAATTAGTTATTAATCTTTATACAATTTAAGAAAAATTAAATTGTGTATATATAAATAAAAAATAATAATTTGGAGGTGAAATAAAAATGGTAAAAATCAGATTACAAAGACAAGGAAAGAAAAAAGCTCCATTTTACCATATAGTAGTTGCAGATTCAAGAAGCCCAAGAGATGGTAAAATAATAGAACAAATAGGAACATATGATCCAATGACAGAACCTTCTACAATAGTTCTTGATAAAGAAAAATTAGAAAAATGGGTAAAAAATGGTGCAAAACCAACACCAACAGTAAAAGATTTAATAGAAAAAGTTAAATAATTACTGGAAAATTGGAGGTAAATATGGAAGAATTCTTAAAAGTAATTATTTCAAATTTAGTAGAAAATAAAGACAAAGTAGAAATAACAAAAAAAGAAGAAGAAAAACAAACTATATTTGAAGTAAGAGTTGCAAAAGAAGATATGGGCAAAGTAATAGGTAGACAAGGAAGACTTGCAAAATCTATTCGTACTGTAATGAAATCAGTAGCAGCCAAAGAACACAAAAAAGTGTTAGTAGAATTTATTGATGATTAAGAGGTATTTATATATGGAAAAATATCTTGAAATTGGTCAAATTGTAAATACATTTGGTATAAAAGGTATGGTTAAAGTAAAACCATTTACTGAAAATACTAAAAAAAGATATGACAATTTAAAAAAAGTATATATCAAAAGTAAAAATGAAAGAAAAGAATATGAAGTAGAAGAAGTAAAATATCATAAAGAAATGGTATTGATAAAATTTAAAGGTATAGAAACTATAGAAGAAGCAGAAAAGTTTAGAAATTCCTATTTATTAATAAATAGAGAAGATGAAGAACCTTTAGAAGAAGGAACCTATTACATAGTAGATATGTTAGGGCTAGAAGTCTATACTGATGAAAATGAAAAATTAGGAGTCTTAGATGACATATTCAATTCTGGAAGTTCTGATATATATGTTGTAAAAAATGAATTAGGTAAACAAATACTACTTCCAGCAATAAAAGATGTAATAAAAAATATTGATATGGAAAATAGAAAAATAACAGTTCACCTAATAAAAGGTTTAATGTAATATGGAGGAAAAAATGCAATTTGATGTTTTAACACTTTTTCCAGAAATGTTTTCTATTTTAGATGAAAGCATTATAGGAAGAGCAAAGAAAAATAAACAAATAGATATTAATTTAGTAAATATCAGAGATTTTTCAGAAGACAAGCATAATAAAGTAGATGACACTCCATATGGTGGTGGAGCAGGTATGGTAATGATGCCAGACGTTGTATATAGAGCATATAATTCTTTAGAAAATAAAGAAAATGCAAAAGTAATATATATGTCTCCACAAGGGAAAAAATTAAACCAAGAAAAAGTAAAAGAATTATCTAAAGAAAACCATTTAATAATTCTTTGTGGACATTATGAAGGAATAGACCAAAGGGTTTTAGATAAAATTGTAGATGAAGAAATATCTATTGGAGATTATGTATTAACAGGAGGAGAACTTCCAGCAATGGTGTTAATAGATAGTGTAAGTAGATATGTAGAAGGAGTTTTAAATAAAGAATCTATAAAAGAAGAAAGCTTTGAAAAAAACTTACTTGAATATCCACAATATACAAGACCAGAGGTATTCGAAGGAGAAAAAGTTCCAGAAGTATTACTTTCAGGAAACCATAAAGAAATAGATAAATGGAGAAAAGAAAAATCTTTAGAAATAACAAAAAAGAAAAGACCAGATTTGTTAAAAGAAGTGCAAAATTCCCAAATTGCACCGCTCTAAAATAAAATTAAATTTAAATTAGGAAGAAAAGGAGGATATTCAAAATGGATATTATAAAATCAATTGAACACGAACAATTGAAAAACAAAATACCAGAATTAAAAGTTGGTAATACAGTTAGAGTACACGTAAGAATAAAAGAAGGAAATAAAGAAAGAATACAAGTATTCGAAGGAATTATAATTAAAGTACAAGGTGGAGGAGTAAATAAATCATTTACAGTAAGAAAAATATCTTACGGTGTAGGTGTTGAAAAAACATTTTTAGTACACTCTCCATTAGTAGAAAAAGTAGAATTAGTAAGAGTTGGTAAAGCAAGAAGAGCTAGATTATTCTACTTAAGAGATAGAATTGGTAAAGCTGCTAAAACTAAAGAACAAGTAGGAGCTAGAATCGAAGATAAAGAAATTACAATAAAAGAAGAATTAGTAGAAGAGCCAGTTGAGGAAAAAGTAGAAGAAAAAGTAGAAGAAGTACCAGCTACAGAACCAGTTTCTGAAGAAGTAGTAACACCACAAGAAGAAGTAAAAGAAGAAAAACCAGCTGTTGAAACTGCAGAACCAGTAGTAGAAGAAACAGTAGATACAGTAACAGAAGAAACTGTAGAAGAAGTTAAAGAAGAGCCAGTAAAAGAAGAAGATAAAAAAGCTGAATAATAAAAAAAGAAATGAGACTTTTGGGGACACCCTATTTTAGTCTCATTTTTCTTTTTTTAATTTTTTTTATCAAAATATTGATATAAAAGGCTTTAAAATTAAGCGAACAAAAATTTTAATTTTTTTATAAAAAACTATTGACAAAATTAAAAATAGAATATAAAATAAGAACAACAAAAGCGAACAACAATTTGGAAAACAATATTTTGATAAGGAGTGGTATAAAATGAACATAGTAAAAAGAAGAACAAACATTAAATTAGTTGTAAACAGTAGTATAGAGAGACATCCTGTACCAGTTTTAGGTGTAGATTACAGAGTTAAAATTGTTTATAAAAATATCAAAATAACAGAGTTAGATGTAGAAGAAAAAACTATAAAAATATCACTACCTAACAAATATAAAAAAATGTCTAATACAGCAATTTTAGATTTAGCAATTGAGAAAATGTATGAACAAATTGCAAATGTGGAAATTGAAAGAGCTATGGAAAAAACTAGAATAATGGTTGGGTTTGCTCCAGAAGAATTTGAAATAAAAGATATGAAAGTTTTGGGTAAATGTGAAGATAATAAAATAACAATTAACCCTCAAATCGTAAAATATGGAAGAAAAATAATTGATTATGTTGTTTTACACCAATATTGCCATTTAAAATATAAAACACATTGCAGAGCATTTTATGATTTGTTAAAAAAATATGAACCAAATTATAAATATTATGATGAATTATTAAATAGACTAGAAAAATAAAAAATATATATTTTTTAATAAAGAAGTGTTATGCATTTCTTTATTTTTTTCTTAAAAACTATTTGTAATTTTAGATTTATTTGTTATAATATAGAAGTAGATATTGGGGTATCGCCAAGTGGTAAGGCATCGGATTCTGGTTCCGACATTCCTGTGTTCGAATCACAGTACCCCAGCCAATTTCTTTAATGGAGGAAAACTAATGAGAAAAAATAATGGTATAACATTAATAAGTTTAGTAATAACAGTAACAGTATTGATAATACTTGCTTCTATTGCCACATATAGTGGAGTAAATGTAATAAGACAATCAAAATTAAATAGGTTTATAACTGAAATGAAAATAATGCAAACAGAAGTAAATAGTTTGTATG
Organism: uncultured Clostridia bacterium; assembly: GCA_944387455.1. Lineage (GTDB taxonomy): Bacteria > Bacillota > Clostridia > TANB77 > CAG-508 > CAG-269. The sequence goes on along the minus strand of CALXEY010000015.1, from coordinate 4,654 downwards.
ATAAATATAGTAATGGAACAGAAGAAGAAAAAGCTGATATTTTAAATTATGGAAAAGCTTTAGACAGTGAAGCAAGTAATGTTTTTACAACAAATGCGTCTGGAATAACAGATAGTAGTGGGTATAAATATTATGATAAAACAACAATAGAAACGCTAGGAATAGAAAATGTAGAAGAATTCTATGTAAATGTAGAAAAAAGAAGTGTAGTAAGTAGATTAGGAATAGAATATAAAGGAGAAAAATATTATACATTAGAGCAAGTACCAAGTGGTTTATATAATGTTGAATATGAAGATAGAAATACTGAAAAACCAACTTTTGATATAACAAAGGAAAAATTAGAAAACGGAAAATATAAAATAACAATATCAAATATACAATATGATGGATATATAGAAAAATGGGAAGTAAAATATAGATTACAAGGAGAAAGTAATTGGTCAACAAGTGAAGATTTGAGTTTTATAGTATCAAAAAATGGAACATATGAAATAAAATTGGTAAATGGAAGCGTGGAGTCTGAAGAAAAGGAAGTAGAAGCAAGTAAAGAAACAATAGATGAAACTACTTCATATGTAGCAAATTATTTAGATATAGATTATGACGAGGAGGCAGATGGAATAATATATGCAGATTTAGCGGTAGGAAGAAGTGGACAATGGATAGATAGTTCAGGAATTTATTCATATGAAGCAAAAAAAGGACTAAAAGAATATTATATAGAAAATGAAAATTATATAGAAGAAAAATTTGGAGATGTCAGAGGAAAGATTTTTTATAATGGCATTAGATGATATAAAGTCAGGAACAAGATTTTGTTGATATGACGCAGCATATGGAAAACTAGATAAAAAAGTAGAAGAATCAGATAATGATTTTGGAAAAGGAAAAGAAAATACAGCCTACGTAATGAATAAATTCGATTTAGGAGGATCAGAAGGAGGCTGGGGAAAGCAAAACGATAATGGAACATATGATGATATGTGGGGAGTAGATGAGTTAAGAAGCAAAGTAAATGAAGGTTGGTTCGTAGCATCAAAATCAGAATGGGCAGCATTTTGAGATGTGGCAACAGAATTAGGTGTAAGAATGGATAATTATGATAAATATGGCTTAAGCGAATGGTACTGGTCGTCTTCACAAATCTTTACGTATGGTGCATATTATACTAACTTCTTCGAGTGGTGTCTGAACTACGATTTTGTGAGTAGCAACGGTTTTGTGCGCTTAAGTGCGATTTTCTAATTTTGTAAAAAAGAAGAACTAATTTACAAAATCTATTAGTTCTTCTTTACTTTTTATGGAAAATAATGTATAATAACACTGTTAAAATAAAAAAGTTAGGAGAGATATGTATGTCAGAAAATAATAATAATCAAACAGAAGAATTAGATATGAACCATTTAATGCAAATAAGAAGAGAAAAATTATTTGAATTACAAAAAGAAGGAAAAGATCCATATAAAATCACAAAATTTGATAGAACAAATACAGCAGGAGAAATAAAATCAAATTATGAAAAATTTGAAGGAAAAGATGTAACAGTAGCTGGAAGAATAATAGCAAAAAGAATAATGGGAAAAGCATCATTTTGTACTATACAAGACTGTGATGAAAAAATCCAAAGTTATGTAAGTATAAATGATTTAGGAGAAGAAAGTTATAAAGCATTTAAAACTTGGGATATTGGAGATATAATTGGAATTACTGGTTTTGTATTTAAAACAAGAACAGAAGAAATCTCTGTTCATGCTAAAGAAGTTACATTACTTTCTAAGTCTTTAAGACCACTTCCTGAAAAATTCCATGGGTTAAAAGATGTAGATTTAAGATATAGACAAAGATATGTAGATTTAATAATGAATCCAGAAGTAAAAGAAACATTTATTAAAAGAACACAAATAATAAATGAAATAAGAAATATCTTAAATGAAAAAGGATATTTAGAAGTAGAAACACCAATATTAAATACAATATCAGGTGGAGCAACAGCAAGACCATTTATTACACATCATAATACATTAGATATAGATATGTATTTAAGAATAGCAACAGAATTAAACTTAAAAAGATTAATAGTTGGTGGATATGACAAAGTATATGAAATAGGAAGAATATTTAGAAATGAAGGTATGGATATTAGACATAACCCAGAATTTACATCAATAGAATTTTATGCTGCATATCAAAATTACCACGATATGATGGACATAACAGAAGAAATATTCCAAAGATGCGCAATGAAAGTATGTGGAACAACTAAAATAACATATCAAGGAACAGAAATAGAACTTGGTGGAAAATGGAAAAGAATTAGTATGATAGACAGTATAAAAGAAGTAACGGGTATAGATTTTAATACTATTGAAACTGACGAAGAAGCAGTTAAATTAGCAAAAGAAAGAAATATAGAAATACCAAATGGTAAAGAAACAAGAGGAAATGTAATTAGCTTGTTCTTTGATGAATATGTAGAAAAAACATTAGTACAGCCAACATTTATTTATGATTATCCAATAGAAATATCTCCACTTGCTAAAAAATGTGATAATGACCCAAGATTAACACAAAGATTTGAAGCATTTATTGGTGGAAGAGAATATGGAAATGCTTTCTCAGAATTAAATGACCCAATAGACCAATATGAAAGATTTAAAGAAGAAATAAGAGCAAGAGAAAATGGTGATGATGAAGCAGGCATGATGGATGAAGACTTTATAAATGCATTAGAATATGGTATGCCACCAACAGGAGGAGAAGGAATAGGAATAGATAGATTAGTAATGTTATTAACAGATTCAGCATCAATAAGAGACGTATTATTATTCCCTACAATGAAGCCTCTAAATTAATTAAAAGAAGGGATATAGTGATAAAATGAAATTTGATTTTAAACAATATGAAATTCAGGATATAACTTGTAAAGGTCCAATGAGAAGGAGATACAATAATTGGGTTGAAAAATATAAAGGATATATAATATATAATTATATAAGGGGAAAATATACAAGATATTCTGCTGAAGACGAAAAAGAAAATATTTTTGTAGAAACAGATAATTTAGAGGAAGTAAAGAAATTTATAGATGAAAATTTAAGTAAAAAGGAGTAAATATGATAGATTTTTCAGAAGCAACAGAAGAATTAAATAATTATAGAGGGTCTGAAAAAAAGAAAACGTTAATTTATAATAATAAAAAATATTTAGTTAAGTTTCCAGACCCGATAAGAGAAAAAAATAAAAATATTTCATATATAAATAATGCTTTTTCAGAATATATTGGAAGTAATATATTTAAGATAGTAGGCTTTGAGGTTCAAAATACAATACTTGGAACTTATAATTATAACGGAAAAGAAAAAATAGTATGTGCTTGTGAAGATTTTACAGACGAAAATCATATATTATATGAATTTGAGAATATTGCATTAAGTGTAAACCCAGATAAAAAAATAGAAACAGAATTGGAAGATATTATAGAAGTTATAAATGTAATAACAAAAACTATGAAAGTAAAAGAATTAAAAGAAAAATTTTGGGATATGTTTATAATAGATAGTTTAATTGGAAATAAAGATAGGCATAATGGAAATTGGGGAATACTGTTAAATAAAATTACTAATATTTCAGAATTTGCACCTATATATGATTGTGGTTCTTGTTTAAATTCTACTTTAAGTGATAGTGAAATAGAGAATTTAAGTGAAACAGAAATTAAAAATTTAGCCATAAATACATATTCGTGTATTAAAGAAAATGGTAAAAAAATAAATGCAATGTCATATATAAAAAGTTTAAAAAATAGAGATTGTAATAATGCTATATTTAGAGTGTTTGATAAAATTGATTTAAACAAAATAGAAGAATTTATTAATAATGTGGAAGGAATAACAAATATTAGAAAAGAATTTTACAAAAAAATAATAAAGATAAGATATGATATTTTAGAGCAAACAATAAAAGAAAAAAATAATCTGTAAAAAGAAAAAATAATCTGTAAAAGATAAAAAAAGCACTGTAAAAGATAAAAGGTGGATACAAAGGAGAGAGTATGTTTAATTTTTCATTTGATAGAAGAATATTATATGTAGTAATTGCAATATTGGTATTAGTGTCATTAACTAGTTTCATAACAGATCCAAACTCATTATTATCAATATTATTTGGGTTACCAGGAGTATTAATTGCAATTACATTTCACGAATTTGCACACGGTTTTGTTGCATATAAATTAGGAGACAATACAGCAAAAATGGAAGGAAGGCTAAGCTTAAACCCATTTGCACACTTAGACCCAATAGGAACATTAATGCTTGTATTTGTAGGTTTTGGTTGGGGAAAACCAGTACACGTAAACCCAAGTAATTATACAAGAAAATTCTCAATGGAAAAAGGAGAAGCAATAGTATCAGCTGCAGGTCCAATAATGAATATTTTACTTGCAATAGTATTTACAATAATAACATTTGTTTTAGCAAATGTAACAAATACAGGAATATTGCTATCAGACTATGGAATATCTGTAGCTAGTGCAAATACAACATTAAGTGTTATATTTAGAATATTAATTTCAACAATAACAATAAATGTAGGGTTAGGAGTATTTAACTTAATACCACTTCCACCACTAGATGGTTCAAAAATAATAATG
>CALXEY010000014.1 GCA_944387455.1 uncultured Clostridia bacterium | reverse complement strand
AGATAGTGTGAAATTGTTTATGGAAAATAGACTTACATAATATTTATAAACTCATCCTCGACTACAATTATAATATATTTTATAAAATTTCGTAAAGTCTAAAATAAATGGCTTTGCTAGCCTTTACAAAATTTTAAAAATATAATTATGTTTATTAAGAGGATAACATAAGTAGAGCAGTCTTAGGGGGGTGAAAAATAAATATTTATGAAATAACTATAATATCAACATTTCAGGAGTTTTTTTATAAAACTTTTCACACTACCACTTAAAAGGCGAGGTGATAATATATGAATAATGAAATTCACATAAATATAAAAGAAACAGAGAATTTATTAGAAAATATCAATAATTCAGATGCTATTCAGTTTTCTGAATGGACTAAAGAAAAAGCTAATTTAAGATATTATGGAAAACTTCATAAATTTCCAATATATAATAATTTTATTTACTGGTGTAATCTTGGAATTAATATTGGAAGTGAGCAAAATAAATTAAGACCTGTTTTAATATTAAAAACTTCTAAAAATTCTCCTATATGTACTATTCTCCCACTAACAACAAAAAGATTAGAAGATGACTTTTGGTTTCATATTGATTTAGAAGAAATTGACTCTACTGTTTTAGTTGAACAATTAAAAGTTGTTAGCAAAATAAGGATTACAAATCCATATAGAAAAAAAGGAAAATTAGTTACTATTTTACAAAATGACTGGGACAAGATTAATTCACAACTTAAAAGTTTATACAGATTAAGACCTCTAAGAAATGAATAAATTTCTGTATTTTGCTTGACTTTATGTCATATAATAGTTTATAATTTAATTAATCAAACATTAGTGTCCGTTCTGAAAAGAACGTAAATCATTACAGTCCGGTAGCTTAAAAAGCTATCGTTTTTTATGTATAAAATTTTACAACTTTCATATACTATTACTACATTAGTGTCCATAGCTTCTATGTTATGTTAGTCATTAATATAGGAGAAAATCAAAAATATTGATTTTCTCCATTTTATTAGCTATTATTTAGTTTTTCTAATTATTTTTTATGGTGCGTTTATGAAGATTATTTACGAAAAATATATCCTAATCTACACTAAAAATATTAATTAATCAACTTTACATATATTTTATCATAAATTTATAAAAATGCAATATTTTTCCAATTTTATTCATTGATTTCATATCAAAGTACGAGTAATTTTCTGATTTTATTTTTTTATTCTTTTTTAAAAATCCCACTTTTCTATTTAACTTGTTAGATTTTATGTAACCTTATAAGCTTTTTTGCTGGTCTATTTTACATAAAAAAATAAACCAGTCCGGTAGGTAATTCGCTTTCAGAATCCTCGCCCATCAATGAATTTCCTACCTCACTTTATATTTAGTTGTTTAAAATTACTACTCTACTTATCAAAAACGCGGTTTTAGTTTTCAGTACTACAAGTATAAAAGTGGACGAAAAGCAGTGCCGTCGTCACTAGTAGAGGGTGCTAAAGGCTCGGTTACGACCAGTTGTGAAATCGGTGCTACGGTTATAAACGCCTCCCCTAAGAACACAAGGATTGAAAGAAATGCCAGACGTCTCTGTTGTCCATTCATAACAATTACTTGCCATATCATATACATTACAAATTACATCTTTTGTAGTCTGATTATTTGTTCCTTGAACTGCTAAAGTTGAATTTACTGTTGTTTGTCTTGAATATGGTTTATTATCTGGTCCTTCTCTATCATCACATTTTTGTAAAAATCTATTGCTGTATCCCATGCACAACTATTCATTAAATCACTTGTAAAATTAGTATCAGTATACCTTCCTTGACATCTTTTTGCTGCTTGAATTTGTGTTACATAATTATATATATAATCATCAGGTTTTTCTGTTATTTGTGTTAAAGCATTGTTTTTATTACTTCTTGGTGTTCCTGTTCTTGCTTCATATCTTCCTATATAATATCCTCCGTTATTTGTTACACTTGTTTTAAATCCTTCCATATCTTTTGCCGGTGTATTATCGTAAGTATGCTCAGCTACTGTATCTTCTGTATAACTTCCACTATATGCACTTAGCTCTCCTGTTGTGCTATCAAAACTATATCTTCCTAATGTTATTGTTATATCTTCTTTATCTTTTCTATGAACTGTCCCTACTGGTATCCATACAAACTCACTTCCTGCTGTGTTTGTATGACTTTGGTCTACTATATATATTCCAACTTCTACATTATCATTTGGATTTTGTACTTTAAATCCTGCTGGTACCACTACTTTATTTCCTAGACTATCTTGTACTGTTGTATTACTTATTTCAGTTCCAGTTACAGTTCCAAGAGTACTCCCTGTTGGTTCTTCTGGCGTTGTTCCTGCTTCTGTTATATTTCCATTTTCATCTATTGTATATTGTCTTCTACTATCTGTAAAAGTTACTGTTATTGCTCCATTTTCTCCACCTTCTTCTGTTTTCTTTAATACAGCTCCATTATATGCTGGTGATATTTGTTCTTTTTCTTTTCCTTTTTCTGTTTCTTCACTTGCATTTTGTGCTTGTGTAAGAAATCCATTTTGTCCTGTTAGCATTGCAATGCTTACTCCGTGCTAAAATTAGTAAAACAATTAGATGTAATAGAATTTCCTCTAGCTCTACCAAGAATTTCACCAATATAATTTACACACTAATCTTGACAAGCTCCTCGATAATGTCCTTGAACATTACCCATCTGAGATAGATTTCCTTACAAATCTTTGTGTATCTAAGTAGTTACGAGCACCGGACGGAAACCATCATTGAGAATGCTATTGCTTGTCGTACAGAGGAAATTGAACAACCCATTAGTAGAACCGTCGCCGAAACCACCGCCACGAGCGGTGAACGGACTGTTCAACCCAGGGAAGTAAGAGTAATCGCCGTTCCATGATGAGCTACCAGTACCAGCAGTAGACGTTTCTCTAATAGCATCTCCAAATATTTTTGTATTTACCTGATAATTATTTTTACTTGCAGTATCTATATCACTACCTTCACTACTTACATGTGGATATACCGTTGCATATTTTGTACTTGTATCTCCATTTGCAACCAAACTTGCTCCATATTTTGTTAAGTTATCATCTTCATTATTTATATAACCGGCTGTTCTTTCCCATACTCCTCCTATTAAATCATATACTCCATACATATTTAGTGTTGAGCTTGCTTTTTGTCCTTCTGTTTGATCCCATGCATATATTCCATTTGTATCTGTATTTCCAGTTCTACTATTTATACTTGTTAGATTTTCTGCTGTAATTGTTTTTTCTCCCGAATTCGTCGTTCCTTCTGTTAATCCTGTTATTGCATACACACTTACTAGGCCTGTTCCTCCTGGTGTATCTTCTTGTCTTAGCGTATCTCCACTATTTGCATTTATATTATTTATATATGGTTCTGTTCCATTTGCTCCATATTGGCTCCAACCTAAATATGCTACTGCTCCCCATTCACTATTTTTCATTAAGTGACTGTCTGTTGTTCCAGTGCTTAATCCATATATATTTCCACTATCTGTTAATGCTCTTGATATTTTATATGCATCATTTATATCTATATAATTCATTGAATATGTTACTGGTTGGAATGTTGGATATTTTATTGCTGTTGTTGATGCATTTTCTCCATATATTCCATCTAACCAGTTTCTGGCAGGTTGCGTTGAACTATTACTTGTTCCTCCTTCTGTCGATCCTACAATTGCTTCTATTTGGCTATAATATACATTACTTGCTTTTACAGTAGCACTATTATTTCCACTTGCATATCCTGCCTCAAATTTTGCTACCCATATTCCTGTTAGTTCTTCGTCCCATCCTCCATTTGCATAATCTATACTACTTTCATCTGTAAATGCTGGATGTACATAATATTTACCATCTGATGTATTTACCTCTTCATCTGCTGATGTTACTCTTTCTGCTGTTTGTAATACTCCATTTTCATCATAATACTGGTCTGTATCATTTACTAGAAATTTTACATCTATTGTTTCTCCTTCTATTTTATATGCAAATCTTGGTATCCATACCCAGTAACTTCCATCTTCTGTTACTGCATTTGCCCATTTCCCTGTTGTATAATCATACCAATTGCTACTGTCAAAACCTGCCTCTCCGTCTTTTACAACTTCTCCTTTTGTACTTCCTTCTGGTAAAACAAAACTTACTCTTGTCATTCCTGTTAATAAATCTGGTGCATTTACTCCTTTTGATGTTAAATAACTATTTCCTGTTATTTCATTTTCAAGCTCTTCTAATAATGCTTCTTCGTTTGCTTGTGCTTCTTCTGTTTTATTTTTAGCATTTTGTGCTTGTGTAATTATTCCATTTTCTCCTGTTAGCATTGCAATGCTTACTCCAGCAAGTATTAGAAGGACAATTATAGTTATTACCAACGCGATTAAAGTAATTCCTCTTTCCTTTCTTTTCATTTTCTTGTTTCTTTCCATTTGTATTCCTCCTTCGTATAAAAACATTTTTAATCTTTAAATATTATATATGTATTTAATGACTTTTGTCAATGTTTTTACCATTTTTTTAAGATAAAAAATGAGTTTAATTTTCAACGCCTATCTATGCTAGTATTTTCAGCACTTTCAAGATTTTTCAAAGCGCAATACTGATATATAGCTATTTTCATGTTACACAACTTTAAAACTTTAACATTAAAATTATATACAGTTTTTAATTACTAAAAATTGAAATTTATTTCATTATTTTCTATAATATTGTCAAACATAAAAGGAATATAAATTCGTTTACAAAAATTTTACACTTACTTTAAGTAAATATATAAAGAAATATTAGGATTTTTTATTCAAATATTTCTTATAAACTTTAATAAAATGTTCATTCTTCAAAATGCCTTCTTACTTATCTTATTAATGTTTTTGCAATTAACATTTTTATTTTCTTGTATTATATGCAAGTTTATTGTAGCTTTTCAATACTTTTTTCGTTATTTACTAGGTTATTTTCTAAGCTTTTTTTATATAGTATATATATTGTGGTGATAATAATGGAAAATGATAATTATAAAGCTATTTATGGAAATTCTATAAGAAATCTAAGATTAAAAAATAACTTAACACAAGAAGAACTTTCTCAAATAACTGGTTTTGACACAAAATATATAAGTCAACTAGAAAACGGAAGATATATGGGAACAATAATGACTATGTTGAAATTATGCAAAGCATTTAATGTTACTCCTAATGATATTCTTTGTGATTTTATAAAGGATTTAAATGGAATTGAAGCTCAAAACAAATTTGACTCTAAATTTTCAAAATTAAGTAAAAAAGATAAAAAAAATATATTAACTTTAATGGACTCAATGCTATCCAATTAATTTTATATCAATTTTAAAATAGGAGTCCTACTCCTATTTCTTTTCTTGTATAAAATTTTAAGTTGTAATTTATATTAAAAACCAATTAACTATATCTTTATATCCATATCCTATTACTTGCTAAATTCCTTTTAATATCATTGTTTTATACCTCCATTTATAGTTCATAATTTCTACTTTTGGTAGTTCTATTTTCTATTGTATCTATATCTTCTTTTCTTAAAACATTATCTTGTTTTAATTCTTCGTATACTTTTTTGTAACTTTCATGTTTATAATATCTAATTCTATTTTTTAAGAATTTAATGAGTTTATTCCACAAATATTTAAAAGGTTTTAATAAATTTATTTCTTTTTGTTGTTTTGAAATAGTATTTTTTGCTATTTCTATATCATCCTTTAATTCTTTTATTTCTAACTCTTTTTGTATAATTGTAGTATTTAACTTATTAATTTCTTTGCTATGATTATTTAAATCTTTCTCATATTCTTTAATAATTATATCTAAATCGCTTACTTTTTTCATTGACTTTGTTGTATCTTCTACACTATAAATATAATTATTTATAGCTTTTACTTGCTCTTGTGAAATAGTATAATTTCTTTTATTTACTACATTAGGTTTTAAATTAGATATTATACTTTTAACTTCTTTTCCACTTTTGTTTACTAAATCTGTTTTTTCATTTGCTTGCTCTAAAAGTTTTTTATTCTTTTCATATTGTTTCTTTACTTTATTATAATTTTGCATATCAGTTACTTTAATATCTTGATTTCTTCCCTTTTGTTTTTCTTTTAGTTTATAATTTTCTTGATATACTTTATTAAAAGATTTTATACAACAATTTCTCATTTTATCTTGTATTTTTGTTAGAGATTCTTTTGTAAATATCTGTGATTTTGCAACTTGTTTTTTCATTCCATTTTTATATCCGTTCTTTTACTGGAACGCCCACTATATGCAAATGTGGTGAAGTTTCGTCAAAATGTATAGTAGCATTTGCTATCTTAAATTCTGGTAATATTTTTATTAAATCATCTATTTGCTCTTTATAAACATCTACCATTTTATAGCGATATTCTTGTTTTTTATCTTGCCAAAAGTTCATATCTCCAAGTTCAATTATTAGTTCACAAGCTAAATCTCTATTAGAATTTTTAGATATATATTCAAAGTAATTTTGTATTTTTCTATCATCTCTTTTTTGTTTGTTATTATACTCAATTCTTACATTTTCAAACTCTTGTAAATATAAATTTTTAACATCATTTACTAAATCATTTGTGCCATAAATAATTTTTATTAACTCTGTTTTATTATCATATTTTCTTAAATTATGGTTATTTATTTTTGATAATTGTTTGCTATTTTGAATAGAATTATTACTAAAAGAAGTTGTATTAGACTTATTATTTTTTGCAATTTCTTTTGCTTTTTTAGTTTTATTTTTATCATTTCCAAGATGTATAGAATAGGCTAACATCTCACTCATTTTTCATACTTCCTTAACACGAGGATTTTGACTTGTCATAAATCCTAACCCCCTATGAGTTTTGACATCATATCAAAACTCTGGGGGCTCTGCGAGGCTAAGCATACCTTACTCAGTTGTATAAGTTACAGCACCTATTCGTACATTTTCTTCTTGCTTTGTTGGAAATGATTTTTCTTCCTTTACTGCTACCATTCTAATTAGCTTTTCTTTATTCTTATCTATTTCAAACTCTACTTCTTTATCACCATAATTTTTATTTAGATCTATTTGTCCTAATTCATAAAATTCTATTTCAAATTCTTTGTTTAATCTTTCAATATAATCATCTAATTGTTCTTGATTTATATTCACACCAGTTCTAATATATCTTTCTTCTCCATTTATTTCTACTGGAATATACACATCAAATATTCCATTATCAAAAAATTTTGTTAATTGCTCAATATATGAACTTCTAAAGTTAATATTATCTATTATAAGTTCTCCGTTTTCATCTTTTAATAAAGTAATACTTTCTATAAATTTTGAAATAAATTCTTGTTTTTCTTCTTTTGACTTTTTGTTCCATTCTTCTTTTATAGTTTCTTTTAAATTATTATCCCTTATTAATTTTTCTCTTTCAATATCTCTATCAGCCATTAATTGTTGTGGTGTAAATGAAATACTATTTAAATTTAAAGTATCTAATTTTTTCTTTTCTAAAATACTTAATTTTTCTTCAATAATTTTATAATCTTCTGAAAAATCTTCAATTTCAACAATACCACTTAAATATGCTTTCTTTATTCTTCCCTTTTGCTTTTCCAAAACTTCAATTTCTTTATCTATTTTTTCTGTGTTTGTATCTTTTTTATCAGCTAGTATTGGTAGAAAATATTTCTTTACTGCCATATCATATTCTACTAAGTCTAATATAAAATCTTCTAAACATTCTTCTACTAAATCTTCTCTATAATATAATTTACAATGTTCACAATTATAGTACATATATTTTTTCTTTTTACCGCCTGAGCCTTTGCATTTCATTATCCTTCCACACTTTGGACATTTTAGTTTTTGGAAGAATAAATAAATTCTATCCCTTGTATATGCTCTTTGATTTTTCTCTTTTTGCAATTGTGCTTCTTCCCACATTGCTCTTGAAATTATTGGCTCAACTACATTCATATAAATTATAGGCTCTTTATTTTTAGTTTTTCCACCAGCTTTATGCTGAACAAAATCTCCAATATAAATTTTGTTATCAATTATTCTCATAATGGTAGTATCTTTCCATTGTTTTGGAGATAATATTTTTTCATCATTAAGTATATTACTAATTTGTTGATAACTTTTACCTTCTAAATACATATTAAATATTCTAATAACTATATCTTTTGTAGTTTCATCTATTACAGTCTTTTTATTACCATCTTTTTTGTAACCTAATGGAATAGTACCCGGCAAATGTCCAGATTTTATAGCACCATTTAATCCAAACTTTGTCCTTTCGCTTACTATCTCAATTTCTAATTGTGATAATACTGTTAGCATTCTTACAAAAAATCTTCCATTCGCAGTAGAAGTATTTACATCATCTCTATCACAAACTAAATAGGTATTATATTGTTCTAATTGGCTAATAAGCTCCTCTAAATCTCTAACACTTCTAGTAACTCTATCCAGCTTATATGCAACAATATAATTGATTTTCCCATCTTTCATATCTGCTAACATTTCTTTAAATGCTGGTCTATGTTCCATATCTTTTGCACTTATTCCAGCATCTTCATACACCTTAAATACTTCATATTCTTTGAACTTGCATAACTGTAATAATTTTTCCTTTTGTTCTCCTAAACTAAAACCTTCTCTTGCTTGATCTTCTGTACTTACTCTAATATAAATTCCTGCAACCTTTCTTTCTTCATTCATTACTATTATATCCTCCTTCCAAATTTGATGAATAGAAAGGCACTTAAATAAAAAATAAGTGTCACATAGCATATTAAACTTAGCTATTGACACTTAAAGAGTTTTTCAATTTATATCTATCTCTTAACTTTCTTTCTATAAAATCACTAAATAAATCAATATAGTATAATTTTTAAAAACTCTAAAAATATCAATGCCTTGCTTTCTATGATATGTACTCTTGTAATTTGGATAGTGGATATTTCTTCCTCAAATTACCTATATAAAAATAATTTTGTTCATTAAAGAATAAGTATAGCTTATCTTTAATAATTACTCTATGTGGTTCTACATACGCCAAATTCGTATGCTTAATAATTCTTAAGGTTCCGTTATATATTCTCGGTTTAACCTTTTTCATTTTGCAAGTCCATTCAATTTTAGAGAGTAATTCTTTACTCATATTGATTTCTTTCTTTATTATATTTAACATAATATCACACTCCTTCCGATTTTTCAAGACTTTTGCCATATTTTGAATACGAAAAGGTCAAAAAAATAATCAACCTTTTCAAGTTGATTAATCTAAAAAATCGTGGTGCGACGATTTTACTTAATGGTGCGGATGAGAGGACTCGAACCTCCACGCCGTAGGCACTGGTTCCTAAGACCAGCGCGTCTGCCAGTTCCGCCACATCCGCAAATTCACTTGACAATATTTATATTAGCACAAAAAATATAATTTTGTCAAGTGATTTTTTAAGTTTTTTCAAATATTACAATTATATTACATTTGTATTTTTTTAAGTTTTTTTGTTGTAAAATTTATATTTTATGATAAAATTAGGTATGTATGTAAATAATAAAATAAGGAGAGGATTTTAAATGAAGAAAAAAGTTTTTTTAAGTTTATTTTTAATACTAATATTTATAGCTAATATATCATTAGCATCATACAGTACAGTGCAAATGGAAGTTGTTGAAGAACCTGTATGTACAATAGATTTTAGTGAAAATTCTGGTTTTGAAAAAAGATTAATATCAAAAGACTTAAACAATAAAGAAGTTACTTTACAATTACAAGTAACTAATGAAGAAACAATGTTAAAGCCAACAGGAGAACTTGTATTAGTTCTTGATAATTCTGATAGTATGAACGATATTGTTGACCAAAGTACAAATACTTCTAGAAAAGATTTAATATTTGAATCAGCAAAATCTTTAATAACTAATTTATTAGAAGGTAATGATTCTTTACAAATAGGAATTGTAACTTTTTCTAGTTACTATAACCCAGAAAATCCTGGAGATGCTTCACAAGAAGGAACTTCAGCTGATGCAAGTGTAGTTTCAAACTTTAGTGCTAATGTATCAGACTTAACAACAGCAATTGATAATATTCAAGCAACAGGTGCAAGAACAGATTTAGACGCTGGAATAACTTTAGGTAGTGAACAATTTACAGAAGAAGATAATAATAAATATATGATTGTTTTAACAGATGGTGTACCAAATATTGCTTTAGGAAATAATTCTTATTATTCAGATGAAGTAATTAATTTAACAAAAACAAAATTACAACAAATAGGTAACCAAGGAATAAATGTTATAACAATGTTAACTGGTATAGATAACGCATCTGATCCTACACCTACTAACAAAGATAAGACATATGGTCAAGTTATTGAGGAGATATTAGGGACAGAAGAAGCACCTACAGTTGGAGATTTCTATTATGTAACAGATACAGAAGTTGAACAAACAATAACACAAGACATATATAATTCATTATTACCTGTATCACAATCATATACAAATATAGTAATTAAAGATTACTTCCCACAAGAAATTGTAGATAATTTTGAATTTGCATATGTATCAGAAGCAAATATTGGTGAAGTTACAGCAGAAATAAACAAAGAAGATAATTCAATTACATGGACAATACCAGAACTTAAAAGTGGAGAAACAGCAACTGTACAATATAAATTAAAATTAAAAGAAGATTTTGATAGTAATATAGTAGATAAATTATTAGATACAAACGAAAAAGTAGATATTACTTATAAAGATTTAACAGGTGCTGACCAAGAAAAAACATCTGATGTAACACCAGTATTAAGACTTACAGAGCCACCAAAAGAATTACCAAAAGCTGGTATAACAACAATGATAATTGGTTTAGCTATAGCTGCTAGTTTACTAGTATTTTCAATAATAAAATTAAAAACTTATAAAGATATTAAATAATTTTTAAAAGAAAATATCCCTAACAAAAGGATATTTTCTTTTTTATTTTTTCTTTTCCCTATTTCTAATTATTAATTTTTCCCACTTTCTAACTCATTTTCAATATAAAGTAATCTATTATATTTTGATGTTCTGTCTGTTCTACAAGGAGCACCTGTTTTTATCTCTCCTGCATTTACCCCTACTGCTATATCAGAAATTGTAGTATCTTCTGTTTCTCCAGACCTATGTGAAATTATAGTATTATAATTATTTTCTTTAGCTAAATTTATAGTTTCTAATGTTTCTGTTAAAGTTCCTATTTGGTTTGGTTTTATTAAAATACTATTTGCAACATTTTCTTCAATACCTCTCCTTAATCTTTTAGTATTTGTTACAAATAAATCATCACCTACTAATTGTATTTTTCTTTTCTCTTTATTTTCAATTTCTTTTACCTTTTTAGTTAGTATTTTCCAACTATCCCAATCTTCTTCAGCTAAGCCGTCTTCTATAGAATAAATCGGATATTTCTCACACAAAGAAATTATATAATCAATCATTTCTTCTTTTTCTTTAAACTCTCCAGTTTTCCAAAAATAATAACCAGATTTATTTATTTTCTTTGCTTCTTCATACATTTCAGTGCTTGCAATATCTAATGCTAGCATTATATCTTTTCCTGGTTCATACCCTGATTTTTTTATTGCTTCTATAATTATATTTAAAGCTTGTTCTTCATTTTCTAAATTTGGTGCAAAACCACCTTCATCTCCTACTGATGTAATATCTTTCTTTTCTTTTAAAATGCTTTTTAAAGAATTATATATTTCAACACCTCTACGTAATCTTTCTTTAAAAGTAATACTACCAATAGGCATTATCATAAATTCTTGTATACTTAAATTATTATTTGCGTGTTTCCCACCATTTAAAATATTCATCATTGGAATTGGTAATTTATTTCCATTAATGCCTCCAATATATCTATATAATTCTATTCCTAAAGCATTGCTTGCTGTTTTTGCAACTGCTAAAGAAACACCTAAAATACTATTTGCTCCTAAATTTGATTTATTAGGTGTATCATCTAATTTTATCATTTCTTCATCTATAGCTTTTTGGTTAAATACGTTCATTCCTATTATTTTTTTAGCTATCTTTTTATTCACATTTTCTACTGCTTTTTCTACACCTTTTCCCATATACCTTGTTTTATCATTATCACGTAATTCTACAGCTTCAAAACTTCCTGTAGATGCTCCAGAAGGTACAATTGCACTTCCTTTAAAACCTCCTTCTGTTATAACTTCTACTTCAATAGTAGGGTTTCCCCTTGAATCTAAAACCTCTAAAGCTTTTACACTTTTAATTTCTAAATATCTTTCCATAAAAAATAAACCTCCCAAAATTTAAATAAATTACATTATAATTATGTGTATTTTATCCATATTCAGGAAGTTTATACTTTTTTTAAGAAGCTTTTTTATTACGTAATTCTCTTGCATATTTTAAAGTAGCTTCACTTATTTCACCAGATGATATTCTTGCAATTTCTTCTATTACTTCTTTTTCATTTAATAATTTAATATCTGTTTTTGTTCTATTTTCTAAAACATTTTTACTTATAAAATAATTATAATCTGCCATAGCTGCTATATTTGGCAAATGTGAAATACATAATACTTGGTGTTTATTTGATATTGTTTTTAATTTTTTAGCAACACTATTTGCTGCTTTTCCTGAAATTCCTGTATCTATTTCATCAAATACAAGTATATCTGTTTCATCATATTCTGCTAAAACCTTTTTAATTGCAAGCATTATTCTAGACATTTCACCACCAGATGCTATTTTTGATAATTCTTTTTCATCTTCACCTATATTTGTTATAATATAAAATTTAACTTTGTCTTTTCCATTTTCATAGAACTCATCTTCAACATAATCTACTTTAATATTTATTTTAGCATTTTTCATTTCTAAGTCTACTAATTCTTTATTTATCTCAGAAATTAATTTTTTAGAATTTTCTATTCTAATTTTATGCATATTATTAGAAAGTAAATTAAGTTTTTCTTTTAATTTATCTCTTTTTTCTCTTAGTTTTATGTTATATTCTTCTAGATTTTCTATTTTTTCTAATTCTTCTTCTATTTCGTCTTTATATTTTAATATTTCTTCTATTGTATTTCCATATTTTCTTTTTAAAGAACGTATTAAATCTAGCCTTTCTTCTATAAAATCTCTTCTATCTTCATCAAAATAACTTTCTTCTTTATAAGCACTTATGTCTCTTGCAATTTCTTGTAATTCATAATAAATATTTTTTAAATTACTTGATGTTTCTTCATATTTTTTATCAAAAGTTTCTATTTTTTCTAATGCTCTTATTGCCATACTAATGTTATCAATTCCATTTTCTTCAATTAAATTATTTGCAGTATTTAAATTCTCTGATATTTTTTCAGAATTAATAATTAAATTTCTTTCTTCTTCTAAAGTTTCTTCTTCTCCTATTTTTAAATCTGCTTCTTTAATTTCTTTTATTTGGTATTGTAATAAATCTATTTTTCTTTGTTTTTCTTTTTCATCACCATAATTTTCTTTTAATTTATTTAAAATATCTTTATATTCTAAATAATAATTTTTATATTCATTTTTTAATAAACTTAAATCTTCTCCTGAATAGCTATCTAAATAAGATAAATGTTTTTTACTATCTAATAAACTCTGGTTATCATTTTGTCCGTGTATTTCTATAAAATCTTTCATAAATTCTCTTAATTCATTTACAGTAACTAATCTACCATTTATTTTACACAAATTTTTACCATTTGTGTTTATTTCTCTAGACACTATTATATTTCCGTCTTCTGAGTTTTTAGAATTTGGCTCATATATGCAAATTTCTACAAAAGATTGACTCTCTCCTTTTCTTATCATTTCTTTTGAAAATCTACCACCAGATATTATTTCTAAAGAGTCTATTATTAATGTTTTACCTGCTCCTGTTTCTCCTGTTAACACGTTTAAACCTTTATTAAAGTCTATATTTAAATCTTCTATTATTCCTATATTTTTAATATGTAATGTACTTATCATATTAAATACCTCCTAAAAAAAATGTTCGCCTTTATTCTATATCCTTTTTTATAAAAAGTCAATAGTTTTTACGAACATTTTTTCTTTTTTGAATAAACATTTATCTATTTCTCCAAGTATAATTTCCACCATTTATAATTTTTGCTTCAGTAGGAGGTTTTATATCATCTCCTGTAACAAAATTTCCGTTCAATTGTAGGCCTGGATAACAATCTCCTGTACCCGCATATATACCTATGTAATTGCCCCAAATTGGTATTTCTGCTAAATCTTCAAAATTATTTTCTATAAGTAATTGTTTGTTTTCAGTTATCCAATTTCCCCAAGTTGCTCCCTCTTCTGCTTCAAATTGTATACCATCTATAGTAAAAATAAGTTTTTCTTTTTCTTTAATTTTTCCATTATATATTTCTTTAACTTGTATTTGATACTTTCCGTCTTTTGTAGTTAAAGTTTTATCTAATATACTACTTTCTCCATTATCTGATAAAGTTCCTTGTATTCCATACTCTTCAGAAGTAAGTATTTCTGTTAATTTCTCTTCTGTTAATTCTTCCTCTCTATTTTCTGCCTGTACATTTAAAATTTCTAATTTTGCCTTTTCAATTATCCCTTCTTTTTCAGTTTCGCTTTTTGCTTTTTGTGCTTGTGTAAGTATTCCGGTTTTCACCTGTAAGCATAGCAATTGAAACACCAGCTAATATAAGTAAAACTATGATTGTAATCACCAACGCAATTAAAGTAATACCATTTTGTTTTTTTGTTCTTACTTCTTCTTTAATTTTAGTTTCATTATTTTTGTTTTGAATTTTGTTTTCTTTCATTTGTATCTCCCTTTCTTTTTTATTTTAGGCAACAAAAAGACAACTATAAAACCTAAAATTAATTTAGGTTATAGTTGTCTTCTAAAATTATGCAGTACTCTAATAAGCACTTTATTTTACTAAAGTGTAGCTCTCTCTCTCTCTCTCTCTCTTAGAGTTGCAAGGCTTATAGAGTTCAACATAATTAGCACCTCTTTTCTTCTTATGTTTTATATTATACATAAATTTTTCTTGTTTTTCAATAAAAATTATATTACATTTTTATTACAAGTTTTTATTCTAGTTATTTACTTTTTTACTTTATTTCTTCTATATATATGTTATCTACAACTGTTACAACAGTATATTTTCTTATGTTTTTTAGTGCTTTTATTTCTTCTAAATTACTATATCTTTCTATTTGCTCTTTTGCTTCTTCTTGTTTTTCTTTTAATTTTTTTTCTTCATCTTTCTTTAAATATTTAAATTCTATCATTACAGAATAATAATCATTATTTAAAACTTTTGGTAATAATAATATATCACTATATCCTCTTCCTAGTTCAAATTCTGATTTTACTATAAACTTTTTTGTTGTTCTTGCTATGCAATAAAGCATTATTTTTACATATTTCTCATCAAAGTTTTGGTAATCTCTATTAGATAAACCACTTAAATATTCTCCTGATAATTCTATTAATTTATCTATTTTTCCTTCTTTTAATATTTCTCTTGATATTTCATTATAATTTACGTCTATATCTAAATCTATATCTTCTCTTAATACTTTTAAGAAGTATTCTGCATATATTTCTTTTATCACTTGATTTGGTATTTTTAATATTGGGTCTCCTATATCTTCTCCCACTATTGTTAAATATCCTAAATAATATAGCATTGATACCATTTCTGTTTCACCAAAACTTTTCTCTGGGTTAAATTGTCTAACTAATGTGGTTGCAATTCCTTCTCCTGATAATGTTTTTTCTATTATATCTAATCTATTTTCATTTCTACATAATCTTAGCATATTTCCTATTTTACTATAATCACTTGCTATATTTGTATCTACTAGCTCTCCTGGTATTTTTCCAAAACTCATATAATAATTTAAAAAATATAAACACATATTTGAATTATATAGCTTTGTTTCTACATCTTTTGAAAATCTATATCCGTCGTAATTCTCTTTCATTATTGGAAGTAATTCTTCTTGTTTTTCTTTATTTATTTCTTGTGAGTCCATTATTTTCATTAGTTCGTATTTAGTAAAGCCCATCATTTCATTAAATCTAGAATCTCTTGTTAAATCTGATATTATATTAAAACCTGATGTCATACTATCTAATGTTATTGGTGCTACTCCTGTTATAAATATTCTATCAATCACACTTTCTGTTCCCTTTTTTAATATTTCATACCATTTTCTTATTTTTCCATTTTTTGATATTAAATTTTTAAATTCTTCTGTTCTAAACCCTAACAATTCATTTGCAAAATGATCATATTCATCTATTATTACATATATCTTTTCTTCTCGTTTTTGTATATAAAATGCCTTAAATAAATTATCTAATATATCTTCTGATTCTTCATTTTCATTTACATAAAAATCCAAACCATATCTTTTAACAAAAACATTAATTGAAGAAGTTACTTCTCTTTTAAAACTTAATATTGTTGTTTCTTCACCATTTGTATCTATTCCTGAAAAGTTAAATCTTAATATATAATAACTATTTCTAAACTTGCTTGGTTTTTTTCCAATATATGTTTCTCCAAATAATTTTTCAAATTTATCTTTTTTATTTATATCGTAATAATTTTCTAATACACTTGTAAACAATGTTTTTCCAAACTTTCTAGGACGTAGAAACATTATATATCTTTCTGCTAAATTTTCTAATTTTTCTATATAACTAGTTTTATCTACATAATAATAATTTTCTTCTACTATTTTTTCATAATCACTTATTCCATAAGGTAGTTTTTTCATATGCGTTACCTTCTTTCTTTTTTATTTACAGTAATATTTTACTATACTATTCTTTAAAAATCAAGTTTTACACGAACTCCTCAAAAACAATATTTGCTAAATCTAGCCCTTTATTTGTTAGTTTTATATTATCTAAATCTACTATAATTAAACCTTCATTTACTAATTTATCTAGTTCTTTTCTATATAAAAATAATGGGTTTTCTAAAAACTTTTCTTTAAATCTAGAAATATTAACACCTTCTATTTTTCTAAAGCCTAACATCATATATTCTTTTTCTTCATCTTCTTTTGTTTGTTTTTCTTCTATTATTTTGTTTTTATCAAAATCATTATTTTTAATATTTTCAATATATTTTTCTAAATTAGAAATATTACAAAATCTAGTTTTATCAATATAAGAGTGAGAAGCTAAACCAAAACCAATATATTCTTCTTGGTTCCAACAATTTAAATTATGTTTTGATTCTTGTCCTTTTTTAGAAAAATTAGATATTTCATAATGGTTATATCCAGCAAGTTCTAAAAAGTTTTTAACATACCAATACATATTTCTTTCTTCTTCATCTGAAGGAAGTAGCATTTTCCCTTCTTCTATTTGTTTTTCTATTAAAGTTCCTTCTTCTACTATTAATGAATATACACTAATATGATTAGGGTTTAGATTTACTATTTTTTCTAAACTTTCTTTTATATCACTAATTTTTTGGTTTGGAAGTGCTATCATTAAATCTACATTTATTTTATTAAAACCTACTTCTTTTGTTAAATTATATGTATCTAAAAAATCTTCAAAAGTATGTATCCTTCCAATTTGTTTTAATAAATTATTATTAGTTTCTTGAAGCCCAATACTTAATCTATTAATTCCTACTTTTTTATACATCTCTAATTTTTCTTTAGTTACAGTCCCCGGGTTTACTTCAATTGTTATTTCTAAGTCTTTAAATTCAGTCTTATTTGATTTTAGTTTTTCTTTTAATAAATTTAAAATATCTACAATATATTTACTATCAATATATGAAGGTGTTCCTCCACCTAAATAAATAGTTGTTACATTTTTATTTAAAAAATCAAACTTTTCTATTTCTTTTTTTAAACACTCTATATAATCTTCTATTAAATTATCTTTATTACAAAAAGAAATGAAATCACAATAATTACATTTCTTTTTACAAAAAGGTATATGTATATATACTCCAAAATTATTTTTATTTTCCATTTGCTATCTCCATTATTTTTTTTAGTCTATAATTTACTCCTGATTTTCCTACTGGTTTACTAAGTTTCTTACCTAGGTCAGAAAGTGCCATATCTGGGTTTTCTAGTCTTAAGTTTGCAATTTCTTTTAAATTTTCACTTAAATTATTAAACTTACCATTTTTCTTTAATTTGTTTATCGCTTCTATTTGTTCAATTGAAGCATTTATCGTTTTATTCAAATTTGCTGTTTCACAATTTACAATTCTATTTACTTTTCCTCTCATTTCTTTTTTTATTCTTATATCTTCAAAACTCATTACTGCTTTAGAAGCCCCAATTAAAGCTAAAAATTTAGAAATTTCTTCACCTTCTTTTATATACAAAGATTTTTTATTTTCTATTATCATTTTTTTAGTATTAATTTCTAATATTTTTAAGATAGAAATTATAATATTTAAATTTTTCTCTGTATTAAAACTAATTTCTAAATGGTATTTTTTATTTGGGTCATTAATAGATCCGAGACCCCATAAACACTCCTCTAATTATTGCTTTTAACTCTTCTTCATTTTTATTTTTTATATCCTTTAAGTCTGTTTCTTTTATATAAATTAAATTAGAATTTATATCTACAAAATCAGTAACATCTTTTTTATTTAATTTTACAACAAAATTTTTTCCTACCATTTCTATCTTATAATTTATATTTAAATTACTAAGTAATTTTGAAAATCTATTTATATTATAATCACTTTCAGTTGAGTATTTTATATTATTTTTTATTATTTCTATATTTTTAGAAATTAAATATCCTATTAATTCATTTTTTACAATTTCTTTATTACTCAAATTACTATTTTTATTTAATTCTTGTTTTATATCTGAAGAAAATGACATAAACTTTCTCTCCTTTTAATTTAATTTTGCAATAATTACTCTATCATTATCACATAAATCTTTTTTACAAGTAATATTTATATATTTTTCTTGTTCTTTTAATAAATTTTCTACATCTTCTTTTTGGTCGTAACCTATTTCAAAACATAAATATCCATTAAATTTTAGATATTCGTCCGCATTTTTTATTATTTTTCTATAAAAATCTAAGCCGTCATATCCTCCGTTTAATGCTAAATTTGGCTCTTTTTGTACTTCTTTATCTAACTTTTTTAAAACTTCTTTTTTTATATATGGTGGGTTTGATACTATAATATCATATTTTTCTTTTTTTAAGTTTTCAAATAAATCTGATTCTACAAATGTTATTCTATCTTCTACTTCATTATTTTTTGCATTTAATTTTGCTACATTTAATGCTTTATCAGATATATCTA
The DNA here is from genome assembly GCA_944387455.1 of uncultured Clostridia bacterium. Lineage (GTDB taxonomy): Bacteria > Bacillota > Clostridia > TANB77 > CAG-508 > CAG-269. Next base: position 4,463 of record CALXEY010000014.1, on the reverse strand, counting down.
CTGCTGTTATATTACTTTTATCTATATATTTTGCAAGTGATATTGCAATTGCACCGCTTCCTGTACATAAATCTAATATCTTTTTTGCATTAATTTTTTTAGCAATTTTGATTACTTCTTCTACTAATATTTCTGTATCTTGCCTTGGTATTAAAACATTTTCATCAACATAAAACGTCATTTTCATAAATTCTTGTCTATTTGTTATATGCTGAATTGGTATCCCTTGGCATAATTTTTTTATTGCTTTAAAATAATTTACTTCTTGCCTTAATGTTAATTCTTTTTTATCATATACAACTAAATATTCTCTTGGCTTATTTAACACATATTGCATTATTAGTCTTGATTTTATATTTGGTTCTGTTACATTATTTGTTTTTAATATTATCATACCTTTTCTAATTGTTTCTTTTATAGTCATTATCAATCACCACCAACCATATTTTACCACATTTTTCTTTTAAAACAAATAGACAAAAAAGAAAAAATATACAAAAAATATGTAGAAAACCGACATTTTTCTTTGCCATTTTCCTACATAAAAATATACCATTTACATTGTCATATCCCACTGTATTATACCATCTACACCCACACGTCCACTCACAGTAACATAACTTGCTTCTTGTATAATATCAACATTAACAACACCTTCACCGTCTAAACAAATGTATTCTCCTATTTCTCCGATTTGCACCTCCCATAAATTTAAAATTTTTACCGATGTAACCATAGTGTGATTCTTTACTAAGACCTTGACATTCTTGTTCGTTTAAAAATTCCTCCCAAGTAACATTTTCTTTTGTTTCATATTCTTCTCCATTAACAGTAAAATGTATTATTTTTGAACTAGAAATTTCTCCATTATATATGTCTGATAATTTTATATCATAGCCTCCATATTCTTCTTTTGCTATTAATATTGTTTCTCCTGTTATTTCATTTGCGTCTTCTGGCACATCATCAAAATATTTATTTAATATTGTTTGTAATGTTCCTGCTGATACTTCACTTCCATTTCCTTTTGCTTGTTCTCCTAATATGTCTACTTGTGCTTGTGTAAGTATTCCATTATTTCCTGTTAGCATCGCAATGCTCACTCCTGCAAGGATTAGAAGGACAATAAATAATTATTTTATCCATTTTATTAGAAAATTGCACTTAAACGAACACAAAGGCTACTTTCCATAATAGTATTAGATATGCCACCAATTTTATAAACAAAATTTGCAGAACTTGCTCTGCCTCCGAGAAGATGACCAATAATACTCACTTAAATTATATGTTTCTTCATAATTAGTAGATGATATATTTAGTTCTCCTGAAAAAGCTCTCCATTCATCATCAGATGGTATAAACCATTTATCTAAACTCCATATTTTACCATTTTTATCAGCTTTTTGTATTACTCCCCAAATATCGTTTTCGTCTGTTTCTCCATATCCACCTTCTGATACTGGTTTCCACTTTGCTATCATATTTGCTGTATTCGTTTTTCCTTCTCCAAATCCTTTTTTTGTAATCTCTGTGAAATCAATATTTGCCTCTCTTGTATTTCTATACCAATAATATTCTATATTTTTCCCATCGTTAAAATCTTCTAATGCCATTACATAAAATCTATCTTTTTTACTAGTGTCATCTTTATTTACTGGTGCTATTACATCTCTGGCTACTGTATCAAATCTTTCATCCGTTTTTCCAGTTTCTTTTATATAATATTGTTTTAATTCTCCCTCTTCTTTCTCTATTGTGTATGAACCAAGTGCACCATGACCAAAATATTTTCCTTTTGCTAAATCAGCATATATTATTCCATCTATTACACCATCATCATCTATATCTGCATAATAATTTACAAATGATTTTTCTATATCTATTATTTCCTTTCCTCTTTCTATTGTTCCTTGATATATGTCTGATAATTTTATATCATTATATCCTCCATACTCCTCTTTTGCTTCTAAATTTTCGTCATATCCTATTAAATCATTTGCATTTTGTGGAATATTTGTGAAATATTTATTTAATATTGTTTGTAGCTCCGTAGAATCAATATTTTCTTCTTGTTTTTCTACTTCTTTTCCTAAAATATCTATTCTCACTTGTTCTATTAAACTTGATTTTTCCGTTTTTGTCTTTGCTTCCTGTACTTGATTAAGTATTCCATTATTTCCTGTTAACATCGCAATGCTTACTCCTGCAAGAATTAGAAGCACAATTATTGTAATCACCAACGCAATTAGAGTTATTCCGTTTGTTTAATTTTTTTCTTTGTTTTCTCATTGTTATTATTCCCCTTTCTTTAATTTTTTCTTTCATTTGTTTTACTCCTTCCTTTTTTCTTATTTATTTTATATAAATTTAATAACTTAAAAACAGAAAAAAGATAGCAACAAAAACCTAATTTCTTAGGCTTTTATCACTATCTTTTATATTATAATCTATATTAAGTTTATTGTTGTTTATTTTATTAAATGTTAGCTCTCTCTCTCTCTTAGAGTATCAAGACTTATAGAGTTTAGCATAATTAACACCTCTTCTTTTCTTTTGTTTATTATATATAAATTTTCTTTTCTTTGCAATAAAATTCATATTACATTTTTATTACAAGTTTTTATTTTATTTCTTCTACATATATTTTATCATTTACGGCAACTATTGTGAATTTCTTTAAGTTTTCTAATTTTTTCATTTCTTCTTTTTTGCTGTATCTTATTATTTGCTCTTTTGCTTCTTTTTGTTTTTCTTCTAATTTATTTGCTTCATCTTTCTTTAAATATTTAAACTCTATTAATATTGTATAATATCCTTTTCCTAATTCTTTTGGTACTAATAATATATCTTGGTATTCTCTTTCTACTTCTAGTTCTGATTTTACCCAAAATGTTCTTAAACTCATTGCTATACAAAAAAATATCACTTTTACATATTTCTCATCAAAGTTTTGGTAATCTCTATTTGATAAATTTCCTAAATATTTTTGAAGTAAGTTTACCCCTTTTTCTATTTTTCCTTCAATTGCCATTTCTAATGAAATCTTTGCATATTCACTAGTATCTATACTAAAGTTTTCTTCTTCATTTAATATTTTTAAGAAATATTCTCCATATATTTCTTTTATGGCCTTATTTGGTATTACTAACTTTGGATAATTTCCTATCACATCTTCTATTGTTAAATATCCTAAGTAATATAACATTGATATCATTTCTGTTTCACCAAAACCTATTTCCGGGTTAAACTTTTCTGTTATTTCTGAGATTAGCCCTTCTCCTGAAATTGTCTTATTTATTAGCTCTAGTCTTTTTTCACCTTTACATAGTCTTAACATATTTCCTATTTTATTATAATCACTTGCTATATTTACATCTACTAATTGATTTGGCACTTTTCTAAAACTTATATAAGAATTTAGGAAATATAAACACATATTTGAATTGTATAAATTATTGTTAAACTCTCCATATAGTGAAAATCTATACCCATCATAGTTTTCTTTCATTATTGGAAGTAATTCTTTTTGTTCTTTTCTCGTTAATTTTTGGTCTTCCATTATTTTTATTAATTCATCTTCTGTAAACCCCATCATTTCGTTAAATCTTGAGTCTTTTGTTAAATCTTTTACTATATTAAAACCTGATGTCATACTATCTAATGTTATTGGTGCTACTCCTGTTATAAATATTCTATCAACTACTGTTTCTGTTCCTTCTTTTAATACTTCATACCATTTTCTTATTTTTCCATTTTTTGATACTAATTTTTTAAAACTATCTGTCCTAAAACTTAGTAATTCATTTGCAAAATGGTCATATTCATCTATTATTACATATAATTTCTCTCCATTTTTTTGATTTTTAAATGCTATTATTAAATTATTCAATAAGCCTTCTGAAGTTAACTCTGGGTTTATATAGAAATCTAATTTATACCTATCTATAAAATCTTGTATAGATGCTGTTACTTTTTCTTTAAAAGTATTTATTGTTGTTTCTTCATCTTTGGTATCTATTCCTGAAAAATTAAATCTTAATATATAATAGCTATTTTTAGCCTCTGTTGGTTTTTTTCCTATATAAGTGTCTCCAAATAATTTTTCAAATTTATCTTTTTTATTTATATCATAATAATTTTCTAACACACTTGTAAATAATGTTTTTCCAAACTTTCTAGGTCTTAAAAACATTACATATGAATTTGATGGAACTTCTAGCAACTCTATATATTTTGTTTTATCAACATAGTAACAATTATCATTTACTAATTTTTCATAATCACTTATTCCATAAGGTAGTTCTTTCATATGCATTACCTTCTTTCTTTTAACTTACAATAATATTTTACTATATAGAAAATAAAAAATCAAGTAATGCTAAAGTTAAGATAGTGTCAAGTTATTTCGGGAAAATTTATTAAAAAATTTTTACCCACAAAATTGCTCTACAAATAAGCTGTTC
>CALXEY010000013.1 GCA_944387455.1 uncultured Clostridia bacterium | reverse complement strand
TGGAGCAGGTAGTGGGAATCGAACCCACGTCATCAGCTTGGAAGGCTGAGGTTCTACCATTGAACTACACCTGCATTTCCCCCTGACAATTATAGATTATAAAGGTTTTTTTTTATTTTGTCAATAGTTTTTTTAAAATTTCTAATTTTTTTATTTTTCTAATTTTTTAAAGTTTATTTTTTATTGTCAACACAAGCTTTAACTAATCCAACAAATAAAGGTGCTGGTCTGTTTGGTCTTGATTTTAATTCTGGATGGAATTGCCCTGCAATAAAATATGGATGGTCTTCCATTTCTACTATTTCTACTAAATTTCCATCTGGAGATGTTCCAGAAACTTTCAACCCTGCTTTTTCCAAATCTTCTCTATAGTCATTATTAAATTCATATCTATGTCTATGTCTTTCTGCTATTTCTTTCTCGCCATATACTTTGTTTGCCAAACTTCCCTCTTTTATTATACACGGATAACTTCCGAAGTCTCATTGTTCCACCTTTTTTATTTACTTTTTTTTGCTCTTCCATAATATGTATTACTGGATTCTTAGTCTTTTCATCAAATTCTGCTGAATTTGCATCTTTTAAACCTAATACATCTCTTGCAAACTCTACTACTGCCATTTGCATACCAAGGCATATTCCTAAAAATGGAATATTATTTTCTCTTGCATATTTTATTGTTTCTATTTTACCTTCTATACCTCTATTTCCAAAACCACCTGGAACTATTATTCCATCATATTTAGAAAGTTTTTCTTTTGCGTTTTCTCTGTTTATTTTTTCAGCGTCTACTAAATCTACTTCTACTTTTACATTATTTGCAAAACCTGCATGGTATAAACTCTCTATTACAGATATATAAGAATCTTCTAATTTTATATATTTTCCAACAATTGCTACTTTTACTTTATTTTCTTTGTCAATTTTTCTAATATTTTCTATCATTTCTTCCCATTTTGAATTATCTGGAATATATTTATCAAGTTTTAAATAATTACAAACTTCTCTTGCTAAACCTTCTTCTTCTAGCATTAATGGTACTGCATATAAACAATCTGCTGTTTTATTTTGTATTACACTTGATTTTCTAACATTACAAAATAGTGATAATTTTTCTCTTATACTATCTGGTATATCTTGTTCTGTTCTACATACTAATATGTTTGGTTTTATCCCTAAACTTTGTAATTCTTTTACAGAGTGTTGTGTTGGTTTTGATTTTATTTCATTTGAACCGTGTATGTATGGAAGAAGTGTTACATGTATATATAAAACATCTTCTGGGTTCTTTTCTAAACCTACTTGTCTTATTGCTTCTATTATAGATAAACCTTCTATATCACCTACTGTTCCTCCAACTTCTGTTATTACAATATCTGTATCTGTATTTTCAAAACCATATATTCTAGATTTTATTTCATTTGTTATATGTGGTATTACTTGTACAGTTTTTCCTAAATATTCTCCTTTTCTTTCTTTTTCTATTACAGAAGAATACACTTGTCCCATTGTTACACTAGAATTATGTGTTAAATTTTCATCTATAAATCTTTCATAATGACCTAAATCTAAATCTGTTTCTGCTCCGTCATCTGTTACAAATACTTCCCCGTGTTCATATGGGTTCATTGTTCCTGGATCTACATTTATATAAGGGTCAAATTTTTGTATTGTTACTTTATACCCTCTATTTTTTAATAGCCTTCCAAGTGATGCTGCTGTTATTCCCTTTCCTAAACCTGATACAACTCCTCCTGTTACAAATATGTATTTTGTGTTCATTTTCTACCCCTTTCTAAAAATAAAACCAAAAACAAAAAAATAGATTAAAAATCTACCAAAAAATTCGGTTTTTTTTTTAATCTATTATTATTTTACTACTTTTAAAGAAGTTTTACAAGAGGTTTTAAAATTTATTTATAAAAAGCTCTTTTAAAATTTCTATTTTGTGATATACTAAATAAAAAATGAGACAAATGGGGACAGGGCTTTTTTGTCTCATTTTATAAAAAGTGAGACAAAAAATGGGTGTCCCCAAAATTCTCAAAAAGGAGGAATTGTTATGCCAACACCACATAATGAAGCTAATTTAGGTGATATTGCAAAAACTGTTATTATGCCAGGAGACCCACTTCGTGCTAAATATATTGCCGAAAACTTTTTATATAATTATAAACTCGTAAATACTGTTAGAGGTATGTACGCGTATACTGGTGAATATAAAGGTAAAGAAGTTACTGTTATGGCATCTGGTATGGGTATGCCAAGTATGGGAATTTATTCTTATGAACTTTATAAATTCTATGAAGTTGAAAACATAATAAGAATTGGTTCTTGTGGTGGTTATAAGCCTGATTTAAAATTATTTGATATAATTCTAGCTAATAAAGTTTTTAGTGAGTCTAATTTTGCTTTAACTTTAAATAATGATGATTGTCATATTATTGAAGGAAGTACAGAATTAAATTCTATTATTGAGAAAACTGCTAAAGAAAATAATATTAAAATTGTAAAAGGAGATACAGTTTGCACAGATTGTTTTGATGTCTATATGACAGATGTGAATAAATTTTTAGAAAGAGTTCCTTCTGATTTTAACCCTGTTGGTGCTGAAATGGAAGCTTTTGCACTTTTCTATGTTGCTAAACTTTTAAATAAAAATGCTGCTTGCCTAATGAGTGTTGTTGATTCAAAATATATTAAAGAAATTGCAACACCAGAAGAAAGACAAACTGGTTTAAATAATATGATTAAACTTTCTTTAGATAGTTTTTTATTAATTTAAACTTAATAACATTATTTAAAACAAAATTTTATTTGATTTTTTTATATGATTTTAGGCAAAGTATTTCTACTTTGCCTTTTATTTCTATATTATTTTTTTATAGATAATATTTTATATTTCATAATACCTGCTGGTGCATTTACTTCTACTACATTGTTTTTCTTCGCTCCAAGTAATGCAGCTCCTAAAGGTGATTCATTAGAAATTTTATTTTCTGCTAAATTTACTTCTGTTGAACCTACTATTTGATATTCTATTTTTTCATCAAATTCCATATCTAATACTTTTACGATATTACCTACTTGTACTGTATCTGTATTAATATCTTTTTGGTCTATTATTTTTGCGTGTCTTAATTTATCTTCTAATTCTACTATTCTATTTTCATTTTCAGCTTGTGCTGTTTTTGCTTCATCATATTCAGAATTTTCTGATAAATCTCCAAAACCTAATGCTACTTTTATTCTATCTGCTACTTCTGCTCTCTTTTCTGTTTTTAAATAATTTAATTCTGCTTCTAATTTATCATATCCTTCTTGTGTTAATAAAACCTCTTTTTTCTCTTCCATTGTTCATTACTCCTCTCTCTTTAGATGAAATCTATTTTATTTACTTTTTTTATTGACATTTTAAAAAGTCAATTAATATATTACGGCAGAAAATGAAATTTGTCAAGCAAATTTCATTTTTTATTTAACATTATATTCATTTTTTCTCTTGTTTATTCTAATTTTACTTACTTTTAATATATTTTTTAGCACCTTTCATATAATCTATTCCAGAAAATATTGTTGCTATTACTTGTATTATCATCATTATTGTTACTATTAAGTTTAGTATTAAATCTCCACCTTGTAATGTTCCTGTAAAACAATCTCCAAATGCATTTAAGTCTAAAAAAGCTAATATTATTGCAATCATTTGTGTTACTGTTTTTAATTTTCCCCATTTTGATGCTGCTATTACTTCTCCACCTTGTTCTACTGCAATTAATCTATATCCTGATACCATAAATTCTCTAGCCAATACTATTATTGGTATCCAAGCTGGTAGCTTTTGTTCTTCTACTAACATCATCATTGCTGCTAATACCAATATTTTATCTGCTAATGGGTCTAGAAATTTACCAAATGCTGTTACTTGGTTGTTCTTTCTTGCTAAAAAACCATCTAATTTATCAGTTAGAGATGCTATTATAAATATAATATCTATTATTATCCACTCTACTGGTATTCCAAGTAAGTTTCCGTTAATTCCCAAAAAAGGAATTATTACCATTATTGGAACTAATATAATTCTAAATACTGTCAGTTTATTTGGTAAATTCATTTACTTTCCCTCATTTCATTATTTTAATATCTCTATTGCTTTTTGTAATTGTGTATCTTCATTTTTCTCTACATTTAGTATATTTGTTACTGTTTCTGGTAATTCTACTTTTTCATCTGGTTCTATTCCTACTTTATTTATTTCTGTTCTATTTGGTGTTAAATATTTTTCTGATGTTATTTTAAGCCCACTTCCGTCTGGTAATGTAAGTAATCTTTGAATTACACCTTTTCCATATGTTTTTTCTCCCACTATTGTTGCTTTTTTATGGTCTTTTAATGCTCCTGCTAGTATTTCTGATGAGCTTGCTGTGTTTTCATTTGTAAGAATTACTATTGGCATATTAATTATTGGGTCATCTGTTGTTTTTTCTACTGTTTCATTATTATTTTTATCTACTTCATATAATATTACTGAATCTTTATCTAATATATAATTTGCAATTTCTAATGCTTCATCAACAATTCCACCACCATTATTACGTAGATCTATTATTAATGATTTTATTCCTTTTCCTTGTAATTCTTCAAATTTTGCTTTAAATTCTTCTGCTGTTCCGTCATCAAATGATGAAAATTCTATATATCCAATATTATTTTCTAGAACTTCTCCTTCTACTGGGTTTACTTTTATATTTTCTCTTGTTAGTTCAATATCTAATGTTTCATCTTTTCTTTGTATTTGTAATTTTACAGTTGTGCCTGCTTCTCCTTTAATTTTGTTTGATGCTTCTGTCATTTGCTCTCCTGTATATGTTACTCCATCTACTGCTATTATATAATCACCTGGTTGTAACCCCGCTTTTTCTGCTGGACTTCCTTTTATTGGTGATAATACCATTATTTTATTCGCTTCTGTATCTTGTACCATATATACACCAACACCAACAAAATTTCCTGTTGTATCTGCCATATAATCTGCCATATCTTCTTTTGATATGTATTCTGTATATTCGTCGTCTAGCCCTTTAATATAACCTGCTATTGCACCTTCTTTGAGTTTTTCTTCATCAATATCTCCTAAATAATATTTGTCTATTATTTTTCTATAATCTTCTAATGTTTCTGCTATATCACTTGTTTGTTCTGATTTTTGTACTATAGATTTACCAAATGAATCATTTGTGAAATATTGATACATTACTATTGATGTTATTAAAAATGTTATAAATGCTACTAATACAACTAGCATTATTATTTTATAAGTTTTAAATCTTTTTTGTTCTTCCATTTATAAAGCCTCCATTTTTTAAACGTATAAAACTTGGGCAGATTTTTCTGCCCAGATAATTTATATAATTTAATTATATGTATAAACAATTATTTAAATTACATTAAATTTATGGTAAATATCTCCTTGGATCTACTCTATTACTATATCCTCCAGGACTAGTTCTTACTTCAAAATGTAAATGTGGTCCTGTTGAATTTCCAGTTGAACCAACTCTCATTATTTGTTGTCCTTGTGATACTCTATCTCCTGTTGAAACAGTTCTTGAGCCGTCTTGTCCGTGTGCATATAATGTATATAGTCCATTATCGTGTTTAATTATAATATAATTTCCATAACTTCCATTAAGCCTTGTAGATATTATAACAGTACCAGCTGCTACTGCAAATATAGGTTGTCCATTTATTCCACCTGAACCAAAATCTACTGCTCCGTGATATGCTCCACTAGAATAATATAACCCTGTTGTAATTTTTTGATATGATGAAGGCACAGGATATATAAAACCTGAAGAGCTTACATTACCAAGGTTTGCACTACCTGAAGGTGCTCCTGCTGGCGCTCCACTACCACCACCATTATTTTTATTATTATTTATTTGTGCCTCTGCTTGTTTTATTTGTTGGTCTATTTCTTTATTTGCTTCTGTTATTTCGTCTATTTGTTTTTGAATTGCTTTTTCATCTTCTGTTAATTGTGCTACTTGAGTATTCTTTTCTTCTCTTAAAACTGCTAACTTAGAACTAGCTGCTTGTTTACTTGTTTTTGAATTATCTAACTCTTTCTTATTACTTTCTAATTCTGCTTTTGCATTTTCAATTTCTTGTCTTTCTTTTTCTATACTATCTAATAATTCTGTATCAGCTTCAGCAAGTTCTGATGCTAAATAGTAATTTGATATAAAGTCTGTTATACTACTAGATGTAAGTAACATATCTAAATATGTAGTATCTCCAGATTCTTGCATTACTACTAATCTTTCTTCTGCTAATTCTTTATTATTTTCATACTCAGTTTGAGCTGTTTCTAATTTCTTTTCTGATTCTTCTATTTGTGCATTTAAGCTGTTTATTTTGCTATCTAAGTCGTTAATTTGTGATTGATAATCAGAAATTTGACTATCTAAGTCGTTTATTTCTTCTTGTACTCCAGACTTTTGTTCTTTAACATCATTTAATTCTTCTTTTGCATCATTTATTTTTTCTTTATTGTCATTTTTTCGTTTTTCCAATTCACTAGTAGACGCAGCCATTACTACTGTTTGTAATAAAATAACAATTACAACAATTATTCCTAAAATTTTTAGAATTCTATTTTTCATATGTTCCTCCCACTTTTTACTAAAGTATTTTTATTATAAATTTATGGTAAATAATTCATTGGGTTTACACAACTTGAATATCCATATCCTGGTGAACGTATTTCAAAATGTAAATGTGCTCCTGTAACATTTCCTGTAGCTCCAGATAACATTATTTGTTGTCCTTTTGTTACCTTTTGTCCTTTGCTTACATTAACTTTTGATGCGTGTGCATAAAAACTATACACATTATTTCCGTGATATATTTCTACATAATTACCATATGCACTGTTATATCCAGTATCAAATACTTGTCCGTCACCTACTGCATATACCGGTGTTCCACTTCCTACTGGGAAGTCAACTCCTGTATGATATCCAGAACTCCAATATTTTCCTGATACACCATATCCTGTTCCTATTCTATTATTAGAAACTGGCCAACCAAAACCAAATGAACTTGTACTATTATTATTGTTTTTATCAAATTCATTTTTCATTTTTTCCATATCAGCTTTTATACTTGCTTCGTGTGCTTGTAATTCATCGATTTCTGCTTGAAGAGATTTTTCATCTTCGCTTAGCTCAGCTACTTTAGCATTTTTCTCATTTTTAGCAGATTGAAGTTGTGTTGTAACACTTTGTTTACTTGCTTTTTTAGTATCTAAGTCTCTTTTACTAGTTTCCAATTCCGCTTTAGCGCTTTCTATTTGTTCTTTTTGTTTTTGAATATTTTCTAGTAATTGTGTATCAGCCTCTGCAAGTTCTGATGCTAAATAATAATTAGATATAAAATCTGTTATACTTTTAGATGTAAGTAACATATCTAAATATGTAGTATCACCAGCTTCTTGTATTACTACTAATCTTTCTTCTAATAATTTTTCTTGTTTTTCATATTCTGATTGTTGTTCATTAATTTTGTTCTCTGCATCTGTTATTTTTGTATTTAAGTCATTTATTTGATTGTCTAATTCATCTATTTGTGCTTGGTAATGTGCTATTTGACTAGATATTTTTTCTACTTCTGCCATAGCTTGTGATTTTTCACTTTTTACATCTTCTAATTCGTCCTTTTTGTCCTCTATTTGATCATTTACCGCATCCAATTCTTTTTGTGAAGCTGCTATTACTATATTGTATTGTAATACTAAAATTGATATTAAAACTATTCCTAATATTTTGAGTGCTACTTTTTTCATAAGTACCTCCTAAAATACTTTAATTTTTATTTATTGTGCTTCATTATTTGTTTCTTCTTTATTCTGTGTTTGTGGAACAAGTCCATTTGTAATATATGGCATTGGGTCTGTTACAACTCCGGTTTAACCTTACTTCAAAATGTGCGTGTGGTCCTGTTGAATATCCTGTTGAACCTACTTTTAATATAGGATCTCCTCTTTTAACAGTTTGTCCAGCTTGTACTAAGATTTCATCACCGTGTGCATATAATGTAGAAACTCCACCCCCGTGGTCTATTATTACCATATTACCATATGCACTATTATAACTTGCTTTTGTTACTATACCGTCATTTGCAGCAATAAAGTTTGCTCCTCGTGGAGCTCCAATATCTACTCCTGTATGTAATTTATACACTCCTGTAATAGGATGTGTTCTCATACCATATTTAGATGTTATTCTAGTATATCCAGGAACTGGCCAAGCAAGTTCTCCACCTATGTATTCTGCTGCAATACTTCCTTGTGCTAGAGCTAAAATTTCTCTGTTTATTTCATCAAATCTGTTATTGTATTCATCTATTTTTGCTTGAATTTCTTTTTCTTTATCTGATAATTTAGCAATTAGATTTTCTCTAACCGATTTAGTGTTTTCCAAAACTCTAGCTGTTTTAGTTTGATTTGCTTTAATTTCTGATAAACTTTTTTTATCATTTTCTAATTTTTCTTTTGAAAGATTTATTTCATCTTTTTTTGCTTGCATATCATCTAACAAGTCCATTTCGTAGCTAGCAAGCTCTGAAATTAGAAAATAGCTTGATAAAAATTCAGAAATACTCTTAGAGCTAAGTAATACATCTAAGTACTCAGTTTCATCTGATTCTTGTACAGCAATTAAATAATTGTCTAATAACTTTTTTTGTGAGTTATATGCATCTTCAACCTTTTTTAGATTATTTTCTACTTCTTCCATTGAAGTTTGTAACTCTTCTATTTGTGAATTCAAACCATTTAGCTCTTGCTCAGATTCAGAAATTCTTTCATCTAATTTTTGTATTTGTTGTAAATTTTCTGATAAATCATTTTGTACTCCTTCTAATTGTCCATTTGCCTCGTTCATTTGATTTTGTATTTCATTTCTTTCATTTTGTAAATTCTCTACTGCTGTTGTATTACCTGTTTCATTATCTGCTTGTACATAAGGAAAAATACTAAATAAACATATTACAAAAGCTAAAATAATAATTAAAAACTTTCGCATATTTTCTCCTTTATACTTTTAAATATTTTCTCATAGAAATCACACTTCCAAGTACACCAATACCAATTCCTAATAGCATATAAACAAATATTATTGAGCTGAACATATCGCTAAAGCTAATTAAACTCATATTTATTAATTGCATAAATTCTGCATTTACTAATTTTTCTGCTACAAAATTATATGCAAAACCTACAATTACAATTGATATTATACTTGCTAAGATTCCTATAATCATACCTTCTACAATAAAAGGCCACCTTATAAAATTATTTGTTGCACCTACATATTTCATAATAGAAATTTCTTTTCTTCTTGCGTGAACTGTTAATTTTATTGTGTTTGCTATAATAAATATAGAAATTATAACTAATAATACTAAAATTACTCCTGTTACAATTTTAATGCCATTAGCTAAATTTATTAAAGTTGATGTAACTTCATCTTTACTATTAATTTTTTTAACAACATCTGTATATGTACTTATTTGGTCTTGAACAGCTTTACTTTTTGTTAAATCTGTTAGTGTTACTACATATGAAGCTGTAAAAATATTATTTTCACCTTCATATCCTTCAAGTAAATCTTGTCTTTCACCAAATCTTTCTTTCATTTGTTCTAAAGCTTCATCTTTTGAAACAAACTCTACTGTGTTGACACCGTCTATTGCTCTTATCTTTTCACCTAATTCGTCAATTTGTTCTTGTGTTGCCTCATTTTTAACAAATACAGATATTCCTTGTTCTGATTCTACTTCATCTACAAAGTGATTGATATTTTCTCCTAAGATTAAAAATATTCCAAATATAATCATAGTAGCACACATAATCATAAGAGAAGCACCAGTTGATTTTTTATTTTTAAATACATTACTAAATCCTTCACCTATAAAATATCCTAATATGCTATATTTCATAATCATAACCGCCTTTTTTATCATCTCTAATTATTTCGCCTTTGCGAATGTGTATAACTCTTTTTTTCATTTTGTTAACAATATCTTTAGCGTGTGTTGCCACAACTACTGTTGTTCCTCTCATATTAATGTCATTTAATAAATTCATAATATCCCAAGCTGTATCTGGGTCTAAGTTTCCTGTTGGTTCATCTGCGATAAGCATTGAAGGGTTGTTAACTAAAGCTCTAGCTAATGCAACTCTTTGTTGTTCTCCACCAGATAATTCATTTGGATACATTTTAGCCTTTCCACTCAAACCTACAAGTGATAAAACCATTGGTACTTGTCTTCTTATATGTCTTGGTGTTGCTCTTACAATATACATAGCATATGCTACATTATCATATACAGTCTTATCTGGTAAAAGTCTAAAATCTTGGAATACAACTCCCATACTTCTTCTTAAAAATGGTATTCTATTTGGTTTTAAGAAAGTTGTATCTTTTCCATTTATGATTATATTTCCTGAAGTTGGTTCTTCTTCTTTTAATATTAATTTAATAAGTGTTGATTTTCCACTTCCTGATGAGCCTACTAAAAACGCAAATTCTCCTTTATCTATAACAAAATTAGCATTTTTAACAGCTTTAGTTCCTGTATCATATATCTTTGTAACATTTCTAAATTCTATCATTTCAGCACTCCTTATTTTTTGGTTTGTGGCATAATACTCTATCTTACTTTACTACTTAATCATATCAATAAACTATAAATTTTGCAATAGCTTTTAAAGAAAAAATTGATAGAAAATGTTGGTTTTTTTCTTTTATTTTCACTTTTTCTCGCTTTTTCTCTTATTTTTAAAATTCACAAAAAATTCACAAAAGGAAAATTTGGGACACACCTAGATAAAGATGTGTCCCAAATGCGACTAAAAGGTCGCAAAGGAAACGTCCCTAAAACTGTTTTATTATTTCTTTTGCTGTTATTCCGAAATATTCCATTAATTTTTCTGCTTTTCCTGATTTTCCAAATGTGTCGTTGATTCCTAATCTTATTAATTTCTTTGGATATTCTTCTACTAAAACTTCTGCAATTGCTGAACCTAAACCTCCTATTATGTTATGGTCTTCTATAGATATTAATTTTTCTGTTTCTTTAGCACATTTTATAATTGTTTCTTTATCTATTGGTTTTATTGTATGAATATCTACTACTCTAACATCTATTCCTTTTTCCTTTAAAATATTTTTTGCAATTAATGCTTGTTCTACTGTTACTCCTGTTGCAAATATTGTACCGTCTTTTCCTTCTCCTATTTGTACTGCTTTTCCTATTTCAAATTTCATATCTTTATTATATATATTTGTTGTTTTTACACGTGCTAGTCTTAAATATACAGGTCCTTCTATTTTTGATATTTCTTTTACAGCCCATTTTGTCTCGGCATCATCGCAAGTTGACATTACTATCATATTTGGCATTGTTCTCATTAATGATATATCTTCTATCATTTGATGTGTTGCTCCGTCTTCTCCTACTGTTATGCCACTATGTGTTGCACATATTTTTACATTTTGTTTTGGATATGCTATACTACACCTTATTTGGTCATAGCTTCTTCCTGCTGCAAATACCGCAAATGTACTTGCATATGGTATTTTACCACAACTAGCTAATCCTGATGCAACTCCCATCATATTTGCTTCTGATATACCCATATCAAAAAATCTATCTGGATATTGTTTCGCAAACTTTTCTGTTTTTGTTGCAGTTGATAAGTCTGCATCTAATACAACAACATTTTTATTTTCTTTCCCAAGCTCTACTAAAGCTTCCCCATAGCTTTCTCTTGTTGCTTTTTTTATTTCTTCCATACACTACACTCCTTTATATTTTCTCCTGTTACTTGATATGCTTCTATTCCACATTTTCTTGCTACCTCGACATTTTTTTCTTTGTCATCAAAAAATAATATTTCTTTAGAATTTTTTCCTAATTTATTCACAACTTCCTCAAATATTTCTTTTTCCGGTTTTATTTTGTGCATTTGATATGATAAGAATACCTCATCAAATAAATTCATATCAAATTGTTCTTTTAATATTTCATAATCAATTTCAGCTAAATTTGATAACAAATATACTTTATTATTTTCATTTTTTAGCTTTCTTATAATATCAACAGTATCTTCATAGAAACCTGTTTTAGCATTTTTGTACGCTTTAAAATATTCATCTATATCGACTTCACATTTACATTTTCTTATATGCTTTTTTATTTTTTCTTCTGTAGTTATTACACCTTTAAAACCATCTATATAATTTTCATAACTCGTCCAATAGTCTAAAAACTCATCATATGTTACTTTGCTTTTTAATTCTTTGTATAGTTTTTTTATATCCATAGGTTTTTCAATTACTTTTCCATAGTCAAATACATAAACTTTTTCTTTTTTCATTTATATTTCTAACTCCTTCATTGCAATTTTATATTGTTCTTCATCTGGTGCTTTTCCGTGCCATTCCACTTTATTTTCCATATATGACACACCTTTTCCTTTTATTGTTTTTGCAATTATACATACAGGTTTTTCTTTAACATTTTTCGCAACTTCAAATGCTGATTTTATTTCTTCTATATTATGACCGTCTATATTTATTATTTGGAAACCAAAACTTTTGAATTTCTCATCTATTTTATTTAAACCTGCCACTTCTTCTATAGTTCCGTCTATTTGTAAATTATTATTATCTACAATTACACACAAATTATCTAATTTATATTTTGAAGCTGACATAGCTGCTTCCCAAACTTGACCTTCTTCTATTTCGCCGTCTCCTAAAATACAATAAACTCTATAGTTTTTATTATCTAATTTTCCTGCAATTGCCATACCAACTGCTGTTGATAGTCCTTGTCCTAATGAGCCTGTTGACATATCAACTCCTGGTACTTTTGTCATATCTGGATGTCCCTGTAAATTACCTTCTATTTTTCTAAAGCTTTCTAATTCTTTTATATCAAAAAAGCCTCTATTTGCAAGACAACTATATAATGCTGGTACACAATGTCCTTTTGATAATACAAACCTATCTCTATTTTCCCAGTTAGTATTTTTTTCATCTACATTTAATTCGTTAAAATATAAAACTGTCATTATATCTGCAATAGATAAAGAACCTCCAGGATGCCCCGAACCTGCTCTATATACTTGTTCTATTATTCCTCTTCTTATTTTCTTTGCCAAATTTTCTAATTCTTTATTATCTTCTATTTTCAAAAATATCACCTACCTATGTAATTAATATAACACATCAAATATTTTTTTACTACTTTTTTATGAAAAAAATCTCACAAAAGTTTTTTATTTACTCTTGTGAGATATATAACTATTCTTCTGGTTCTACTAAACCATAATTTTTACCGTCTTTCAATTTGTGTACTACATTTACTTTTCCTGTTTCTACATTTATAAATGCTAAGAAATTATGTGTTGGTTTTTCTTGTAATTTTAATACTGCATCTTCTGGAAGCATTGGTTTTATTTCATAATAAGATGTTTTTATTATTTCACCTTCTACATCTTGGTGTTTTTCTTCATTTACTTCCATTGTTCTAATTGAACCTTCTCTAAGCATTTTTTCTTTTTTAGTTTTTGCTTTTCTAATTTGACCTTCTAATATATCAATATCTTTATCTATAGAAGCATACATATCTTTATCTTCAGTTACTGCTCTATATTTTTCTCCATTTGCTATTACATAAATTTCAGCAATTTGTTCATTTTTTTCAGTTTTTAATGTAACTTCAGCTTCTGCATTATCAAAATATTTATCAATTCTGTCTAATTTTCTTTCTACGTAATCGTTTATTGCTTCTGTTATCTTTAGTTCCTTTCCTATTATTTTTATTTTCATAAAAATCGCTCCCTTCTCTTTTAAAGTTAATTCTTTTTAGTATATTTTTATTATATATGTTATTTTAATTTTTTTCAAGTTTTTTAGAATAATTCTTATAAGTTATATTGTTTTTCTGATTTTTAGGAGCTATATCAATAGTTTGTTTAAATTTATTAAAAGCAAGTATTTTACAGTACGATAAATTTTTATATAAACATTTATTATTTGGTTGACAATTTAATCTTTATTATATATAATAATTTTGGTTTTGGACGCTCACCCAGACATCTTAGTTGCAATAAATAACAGCAAATTATTTTTTAGTTTGTTGTTATCAATTGCAACTATATGCAATTGTTTCGTTTAAGGAGATGAGTGAAAAAATGGAGGTCGCAACACTTGCAGTTAAGTACTTAGGTACTGCTTTAATTTCTCTTATCGTTGGTTTCGTAATTTGTTTTCTATCTGCTTTAGGCTATACTACATATGTACGTTTCCAAGATAAGAAAAAAGAGATTGAAGTTCACACAGAAAATTTAAAACTTCAATCCAATACCAAAGAGTGAGGCTTAGCCTTGCTCTATTTTTATTTTATTGATTATTTTTTATTCTAATCAATACTTTTTGTAAAATTTCTTTTACAATTATATTTTAGCATTTATTTATTTCTTTGTCAATGTTTCTTTATTGATTTTTTAAAATAATTCTTCTAACTTATACTCTTTTTCTAACTTTTGGTTAAAATATATTTTAGCTATTAATTTAAATTCTTCTAAAGCTTCTTCTTTAATATTAAAAGAATATAATTTTTTAGCAGGGGCTGTAAGTGTATATATAATTGCACTTTTTGTACTTTTGCTAATAGATATTGCTGATGTATCTTGTTTTCCACAAATACTACACTTAAAGCCGTCATCTTTTATACTAAAATATTCTATATTTTCTTTTTCTTTACAATTTACACACTCTCTTATATTTGGCATAAAACCTAAAATTGATAAAAGCCTTAATTTAAATATGCTTAATATCATATCTAAGTTTTTATCAGTTTCAGATATTGTATAAAGTGTATTTAATAACAATTGTAAAATATTATAACAATTTTGATTCTCATTTGTTACATCTTGTACTATTTTATTTATATTAACAGCATATTTTAATTTATCTAAATCTGTTCTTAAATTATAAAATATCTCAATTGGTTCTACTGAATTTATATGATATGTACTTGTTCCTTTATATACCATATACTCTCCAAAGCAAAACATCTGCGTGCCTGCTAAAAGAGCACTTTTAGGTCTTCTTGCTCCTTTAGCAACACAAGATATTTTTCCTATTCCTGGTGTTAACATTGTAAGCATTTTATCAAAATCACCAAGATTATGCTCAGAAAGTATTATCCCATTTATTTTTTGGCTCGCCATTTTCTCCTATATCCTTTTCCTTATTATATTCTATATTTTTTTCTATACTTTCTATTTGTTTAAATTCTAAAAAAGTATTTATATCACCAGTATTTTTAAAAGTATTCCACGCAATTTTCTTTATCATAAGCTCACTTCCTTTTCAATTAAAGTTTTTACTTAACTTTAATTTTATCTTTTGCCTTTTTTATCTTTTTTATTCTATTTTATTGTAATTTAAATTTATTTACAATACTACTATTTTCTTGCCAATCTTCTTTTACTTTAACCCAAGTTTTTAAATTTATTTTAACGCCAAAATTTTCTTCCATATCTAGCCTTGCTAACCTTCCTATTTTCTTTAACATTTCACCATTTTTACCAATTATGATTCCTTTGTGTGAGTTTTTCAAGCAATATATAGTAGCTTCTATATCATAAATATCTTCACCATTTTTGTTTTTTCTTTCTCTCATTTTTGTAACTTCAACATATATTCCGTGTGGCACTTCATCTTGTAGCAATTTCAAAGCTTTTTCTCTAATAGTTTCTTCAGCAAGAGCTCTCATAGTTTGGTCTGTATATTCTTCTTTATCATAATATGCAGGTCCTGGTTTTAAGTTCTTCTCAATTTCATCTAAAACTATATCTTTATATTTACTCTTTGTTGCAGATATTGGTATAACCGCTTCAAAATCATATTCTTTTCTATATAAATCAATTAATTTTAATAAATCTTCTCTTTTTACTAAATCAATTTTATTTATAATTAAAATTGTTTTACATTTGGCTTCTTTTATTTTTTCTAAAATTCTAGTATCTCCTCTACCTATTTCTTTACTATCTGCTTCAATTAAAAATAAAACTAAATCAGCATCTTTTAAACTTGTAAAAGATGTTTCCACCATTACTTCATTTAATTTTGTTTTAGGTTTGTGAATACCTGGTGTGTCAACAAAAACTATTTGTGAATTTGGTCTATTTACAATTCCTCTAATTGCAGTTCTTGTTGTTTGCACTTTATTTGCAATTGCAGCAACTTTTTCACCAACCAATAAATTCATTAATGTAGATTTTCCTACATTTGTTCTTCCAATTAAAGTTACAAAACCTGATTTAAATTCTTCCATATCTTTATCTATTATACTCCTTTTTTCTGCTAAATTTGTTGAAACTTATACTTTATTTTAATTTTTTTCTTTTATATTTATATCACATTTTTTATAATTTCTCAAATCAAAACCTCAAAAAAAGAAAGTATTTTTATTTTTTTAAAGTTCTTATTTCATACTCTCTTTTTTTCATACTTTCTTTTATTCTATTGTTTATTTAAATTTAAATATATAGCTTTTCAGCAACAAAGTTTATAAATGATGGTAAAGATGCTATTAAATAGAAATTTTCTTTAAACGTTATATATGCTTCTTCTTGTGAACCTAATGAATAATATTCTGGATCTTCTTCAATTTCATTTTCTACTTGTCCTACACAGTAATCTGCTATAAAAGAATTTTTTTCATCTATTTCATTTAACAGCTTTTCTGCTTTTCTATAATCTCCTTTTTTATAATACATAATTGTCATAGGGAATAACATTGATATTGTATCATCTTCTTTATATTGCTCGTGTAATTTTTCCCCTTTATCAAATTCTTCAAAGTAACAATATAAGCCCATTAACAAACTTCTAACTCCCATATTATCATTTTCACATAATTTTAATAATTCTTCACTTTCTTTTACTGCTTCTTTATATCTTCCTAATATCATTAGTTCTTGTAATTTACTATTTCTTGCTCTCATATATGGTCTTGTTTCTATTATTCCCCAAAAATGACCAATATTATCTTCTTCAAACAAATCTTCTTCTTCCAATATTTTTCTTGCTTTTTCTATTGCCCAATCTAATTGTTTTAATCTGTTTACTGGGTTTTTCTCCATATTTGCAAGAAAAACTTGTGCATCTATATTGTCTGGATAAACTTCTAGTGCTTTTTTTGCTAAACTTCTTGCTTCTTTTTCTGTTTCTGCTTCATATGCTTCTTCTAATAATTCATCTGACTCGTACTCTGGAGTGTCATCAAAATTTATTTCTTCTTTATTAAGTTTGTCTATAAATTTTTGTGTCTCTTCATTTAATTCTTCTTCTGTTTCAATTTCTAAACTATCTAAATGTTTCATTAATTCCTTTAATATTTTTTCTGATTCTTTCATATGTAACACTCCTTTCTTTTTTATATCCATATTTTACCACAAACATATATATAAACACAAATCTTTTACAAAATATTTTTTAATTCTACTAATTTTTTTATTTCCATATCAGGTTTTATTCCTGGGTCGTTCTTAGAGTTTTTTGAGTTAAACCAACAAGTATCTATATTATTTTCTATTCCACCTAGCACATCTTTTTCTAATTCATCACCTATTATAAGCATTTCATCCACATTTTTAGTTCCTATTTTTTTATAAAATTCATCAAAAAATTCTTTATGTGGTTTCATAAAGCCTGCTTCTTCTGCTGTAAATACTAAATTTATATATTTTAAAATTCCTGTTTTTTCTAATTTGCTTTTTGCTGGAATTGTTGGTCCATTTGTTACAATATTTATTTCATAATTTTTATTATATAAATATTCTAGAATTTCTTTTGCTCCTTCTATTGGAATTATTTTTTCTTTTAGATAATTTATATATTTATCATTTATTTCTACTGCTTCTTCGAAGCTAATATCCTTAAAAAACATTATAAATCTCTGAGCTCTTACCCATTTTGTTTTTTCTTCTATTGTTTTAAATTCATATGGATCTTTTAGTTTTTTAGATGCTCTATCCTGCCAATATTTATCATCTAATTTCACAAAATCTTCTACTTGTTTTTCTCCTAAATATTTATTCATTTCTTTTAATATTTTTCTTATTGCATATTTTCTATTTTCGTTATCATCTATTAATGTATTATCTAAATCAAATAATATTTTTTTATATTTCTTTCCCATTTCTACTCTCCAAACAATTTATCTTTATATATTTCTACTTGTTTTACCATATGTCCTATATTTCCCTCTCCTGCAAAGTTTTCCACATTAAAGAAATCTTCATTTTTATCAAGCCAATATAATTTATTTATTTCTTCTATAACTTCTTTTTCTTTATTTAATTTTCCTACATATAATTCTAGTTCCATATCTAAAATCTCATATTGGAAATTCATTAAATGTTTTAAATTTATATCTTGTTTTGTTATTCCTGTTTCTTCTTGTAATTCTCTATATGCTGCATCTAATTCTTTTTCTCCTTCTTCTACTTTTCCGCCTACTAAATTGAACTTTCCTTTATATGGTTCTTTTTCTCTTTTGCACATAAGTATTTTATCTTCTTCTTTGTTATACACAAGTATTACATTTAATTTTTTCATATGATGCTCCTTTTTTCTTAAAACTTTAATTCTTTAATTTTTGAAATATCTATTTTATATATTTGTTTATATATATCATTACAATTTAATGTAGTTACTTTGTTTTCGTCTATATCTAATTTCTTTTTTATTTTAAAAATCTCTTCTTCTGATTTTCCTTCTATCTCCATATATGTTGGTATCATAGGCCAAGAATCTATATCTATTTCCACATCATCTAAAACATATTGTATTCTTTTATTTTCTTGATAATTTCTATTTTTAAACCCCATTTTTTCTAAAAGCTCATTTGCTTTTTCAAAATCTTCTACTTCTAACTCTATTTCTTTTGTTCCGTCTATAGTATTACTTATTATATTTTTGTAAGTTAGAGTTGTAATTCTTCCATTAGTCCTAAGTCTTATCCATTTACCTTCTTGTTTTGGTACTAAATCATAAACATATCTTTTTTGTTTGAATTCTCCTTTTTTGATAGCACCTAATTTTTCTAGTTTATTTATTATTTCTTCTTTATTTATTTCTAAAACTCTAATTTCATATTCTGTTTTCATTTATTTTCCTTTCAAAAACTATTTATTTTATTATTATCACAAAACAAAATCTCTATCTTTTAAAAATAAGGCTTGTAACGACTTCACAATGTTTGCTATATGGAAACATATCAACTGGTTTGATTTTGCTTACTTCATATTTTTCTTCTAATTTAGCTAAATCTCTAACCAAACTTGTTGGGTTACAACTAATATATACTATTTTTTTAGGTGATATTTTCAAAATATTTTCCACACTTTTATTATCCAAACCTTTTCTTGGTGGGTCTATCATAATAATATCTGGAATTATTTTTTTATTATTTATTAAATCATCTAAAACTTTTTCTACATCTCCAGCAATAAATTCACAGTTTTTTATATCATTTATTTTGGCATTTTCTTTAGCATCTTTTATAGCTTCTTCTACTATTTCTATTCCATAAACTTTTTTTGCATATTTTGCCATAAAAATTGAAATTGTTCCTATTCCGCAATATAAATCAAATACAACATCTTCTTTTGAAATATTTGCTGATTCTACTCCTATATTATATAACTTTTCTGCTTGAATTGGGTTTACTTGGTAAAATGATAATGGTGATATTTTAAATTTAAACTCTCCTAAAATATCTTCAATATATCCATTTCCATATAAATTAATATTTTCTTTACCCATTATTACATTTGTATTATTAGTATTTATATTTTTGACAATTGTTTTTACATTTGGAAATTTTTCTAAAACTTCTTTCACTAATTTATTTTCATTTGGGAATTCTTTTCCGTTTATTACTAAAATTAGCATTAACTCATTTGTTTTTATTCCTATTTTTGTTACAATATGTCTTATTAAGCCTTTTCTTGTTTTTTCATTATAAACAGAAATATTATTTTCCTTTATAAATTCTAAAACAAATTTTGCTACTTTTTGGCTTTCTTTATTTTGAATCAAGCACTCTTCAATCGGTATTATTTCATGTGTCCTGTTTGCAAATACTCCGATTACTGGCACATTTTCTTTATTTATTCCTACAGGATATTGTGCTTTATTTCTATAAAAATATGGTTTTTCCATACCAAGTGTTTCTTCTACTTTTATTTTATTTATTAAAGTTTTATTTACTAAACTTTGTATAGCATTTTGTTTTATTTCTAAAGTTTTTCCATATTCAATATGTCTTAAATCACAACCACCACAACGTTTATATGTTTTACAATCAGTTTCTACCCTTGAATTAGACTTTTCTATTATCTCTAATAATTTTCCATAAGCATATGATTTTAAAACTTTAACAATTAATATTTTTACTTTTTCACCTTTTATACAATTTGGAATAAATATTGTAAAATTTTCTATTTTTGCAATACCTTCTCCTTCAAAACCATTATCTATTATATCTACTATATATTCTTTATTTTTTTCTACTATTTTTTCTTCCATTTCTATTCCTCTTGTTTTATATAATCTATCATTTTTTCCAAATTCTTTTCTTCAACAAAACTTGCACCTTCATTGAAAATTTTAAGTAATTCTTCATTATCTTTATTATTTTTTTCTAATACTTTACCAACTATTTTTACAATTAATTTATTAACACCTTTTAATTTTATAAAATTAATTCCACCTCTTAGGTAAAATACTTTTTCCTTTTCTAAACCATTTGTTGTAACTAAATTATTTATATAATTCTCATCTTCTGGAAAAGCCCCTACTACACCATAAGAAATAACATTATATCTACTAACTTTATTTACCTTCATTATTTTACCTGCACATATCCAAGATAGGTAAATTATATTATCATTTTTATTTATTCTACTTTTCGCCTCTTTTAATTCATAATAAGGTATTTCTAATTTTTTTGATAACATTTCAGCATATTGTTTTGTATGACCTGTTTGGCTATTATATATTATTGCTTTTACCAAAATTTTTCCCCCTTTATTTTCTTACATTATCTATTATTTCTTTTGTTAACTTAGTTTTATCTCTTTTTTGTGCTATAAAAATAACAATTCCAACTATTAAAAATGTTATAGCATATAAAATTATTCCTAATTTCAAATTTCCTTCTACTATACTTGCTCCTGCCATTGTTGATGATATCATTGAAGGTATTCTAGCAAATGTTGAAATTAAGATAAACCTTAATGGCTTTAATGGTAAAAGCCCTGCTATATATACTAATAAATCTTTTGGCGTTCCTGGTATTAAGAATAATATTAACATTATATATTCTATTTTTTTAGAATTTTTAAATAATTTACTATTTTCTAATTTTTTGATTTTTTCTTCACTACAAACCCCATATACAAAATTTCTACCTAGCTTTCTTACCGTAAAAAATATCAGTGCTGTTATTAAACAAGATGATATCATTAAAAATATAAGTCCACCTGCTGGTCCAAAACACATACCTGCAAGTATTTCTATTGGCTCTCCAGGAATTATTGGAAGTAATATTTGTACTCCTTGTAAGCCTAATAACATAAGTATTCCTTTTATTCCTGTACTTTGTATTTCTTCTTTAAAAATTTCTCTTTCTTGTTCATCAAATAATTTTCCAATTATGGGAAATAAATATATTGTTAAACCTATTAACAACAATATTGTAATTATTAGTATTACAATTCTTAATATTTTGTATTTCTTTTTAGTTTTCTCTTTTTCTTCCAATAGTTATATCTCCTTTGCATTTGAATATATTTCATTTAACACTTCATTTGTATACGTTTTATCTAAAAATATTTCTATATTATTTTTAGGCTCTATTCCTTCTTTTCTTTCTTCTTGTCTCTTGCACGCTAAACTAGATATTATTATATCAAATAATAGAAATATTGCAAGAAATATTGTTAACACTTTAAACCACTTTTTTGGATAAAACAAATCTATTTTTTCTATTTGTGGTCTTATGTATTTTGAAAATAATATTCCACCAATTCCCCAATAAATACAATGTAATAAACTTGTTCTTCCATTTATATTAAATAATAAATTACTATAGTCCCACGAAATTGTTCCAAAAAATGTTTCTTGTAAATATGAAAATACATATTCTACTATTCCGCCTAAAAACATACTTATTAAAAATATTTCTATATTTTTCTTATTTTTTGGAATAACTAAATAATATATAACAAGCCCTATTCCATATACTTGTGAAAAAGGTCCATATATTAAACCTTGTTTAGATACAAAATGTCCATTTTGCACAAGTCCTACTATCATTTCTAATAAATATCCTATAATGCTTCCAATTACGAATACCCAAAATAGTTTTACAATTTTTTTTGATATTTTATTTTCTTCTTTTTTTACTATACTTTCCATATTCATCCCTCAAAATTATTATAGCAATAGAAAGTTTGTAAAACCATTTATATTTTCTTAATTTTCTTTTTATTATTTCTTAATTAAATAGAACTATACATTTTTTAGATGTATAGTTCTATAGTTTCTATCTTGCTTTTTCTAACTCGTGAAGTGCAATTGAGCCTATTGAACATATAAGAAATATGACCGTTAAAATCAAATCTACAGTCTCAATTTTGCCAGCTAGTTGCATTTGCATCTGCAATTTGTACAGACAGGTTATCAAAAACAATATACAATATATTGCTCTTGTACTCATTCCCTTTATCTCTTTAATTCCAGCTACAAGTGTAACAATATATGCACTCAAAATTCCAGCCTGCACTATTCCAAGTTGTGAAAAATCAATAGAAACTTCCATTTTCTTCTCCATTTCTCTTCTTGAATTTTTATTATGTCTTAAATAGAGAAACCCTCCTTCTACTAGTTAGTAGTAAGGCAATATAATAGCTATATCTAGCTACAATGTATATTTTAACATATTTACATAAAAAAATCAATTACATACATTACAAAAATATATCTCATATTCATTTTTTAATTTCTTATATGCTGTTTTTGCTTTTTCTTTATTTTCAAATACACCATATACTGATGAGCCTGAACCTGACATCAAAGATGCCTTTGCTCCATTTTGAACAAGTTCATTTTTTATTCTTTCTATTATATCTTTATTTTCTATTACCTCTTCAAAAGAATTATAAAGATTTTCTGATAATAAGTTTATATTATTTTCTTCTAATGCTTTTATTACGTTATTTGAAACATTTCTTTTTTCTAATTTGCTTTCATCTAGTTTTTCATACATTTTCTTTGTACTACAAGATATTTTAGGCTTTATCACTAAAACATAATATTTAAAATTAGTATCTATTTTAGTTATAATATCTCCTATTCCTTCTACTAAAACAGCTTTTTTATACATACAAGGCACTACATCTGCACCTAATTTTTTTCCTATTTCTTCCATTTCCTTTTTTGACATATTCAAGTCAAATAATTTATTAATTGCTATTATAAAACTTGCACAATCTGTACTTCCACCACCTAAACCTGCTTGCATAGGTATTTTTTTATTTAATTTAACTTCTATTCCGGTAATCTTTTTATATTTTTCTTTTAAAACTCTATATGCTTTATAAATTATATTTTCTTTGTTATTTATTTCACAAACATTTGTAATCATTTTAAATTCATTTGTTTTTATTTTTCTTATCCAAATTTCATCATATAAATTAATTTTTTGGAATACAGATTCAATGTTATGATAATTATCTTTTCTTTTATTTAACACTTCTAAGCTTAAATTTATTTTTGCTCTTGCTTTTATATATATTTCTTCCATTTAAATACCTCTTTAACAATAATATGTGAATAGTTATCTATGATTTTTTTAACACTTTTAACAATTAATACAAATATCAATTTATTAAAGTATATCATATTTTTATAAATTGTAACACTATTTATAAAATCTTAACTTTTATGTATTAAACATACATATTATTATATTCTAATTAAAATTGGAAAATAATTTTACAAAATATACAAACTTTTGTTTACTTATTATTTATAATATGTTATACTTAAAAGATAGTGTGAAATTGTTTATGGAAAATAGACTTACATAATATTTATAAACTCATCCTCGACTACAATTATAATATA
>CALXEY010000012.1 GCA_944387455.1 uncultured Clostridia bacterium | reverse complement strand
CCACAATTCTATTTCAGAACAACAGACGTTACAGGTGTTATCGAATTACCTGCAGGAACAGAAATGGTTATGCCAGGTGATAACGTATCAATGACAATCGAATTAATCACACCTATAGCTATTGAAAAAGGACTAAGATTCGCTATCCGTGAAGGTGGTAGAACAGTAGGTTCAGGAGTTGTAGCTGATATATTAGCATAAGATTAAATGAGACAAATGGGGATACCCCTAATTTGTCTCATTTTTGTCTTGAAAATTAGCTAAAAAAGTGCTAAAATATATACGTACGGTAAATTCCAATGTTTGGAGGAAAAATGTCTAAGAGTCTACACGAAATTGCAAAAGACTATATTATGGAGGTTGCAGACGCAGTTGCGGAAGTTTCTAAGTTGTCAGATGCAAGAGAAGAGCCTGATACGAAGGCACTGTATACGGCTATTCAAGAAGCCGAAAGTGCCATAAAAAAGGCGGGAAGTAGAGCAAGAGGAGCTATTATGGATAGCGACAAAAAGGCAAGAGATGAGATTTTCTCATAACTTGTTAAGACGTTTTACCAACTCTTAAGCTAATGCTAAGAGAAAAAAATACTAGGTATAGTTATAAATTCTATACCTAGTATTTATTTTTTGAAAATTATGTGAATTTGTGTTATAATAAATATAGGTTGCAATAATGCAATCATAAGTAGAAAGGTAAGGCAATGCTTGATTTAGATCCGATTTTGCAGTCTGCAATGACGGAACTTGAGAGGAAGGAGCAAATCGAGATTTGGTACGAAGACATGAGAAAGATTCTTTTGGCGGCTAGAGATAAAGAATATCTGAAGATAGATACAGGAGTTTCGAACGAAACTGCTGGTGCTGTCAAGCTTCGGTTTGATATGTACTTCTACTATCTCAAAGAAGCTTTCAAGAAGCTCCAAAAGTAGTCTTACCAAGGTGTCAGCTGAAAGTTCGGCTGGCACTTTTATAATTTATGAAAAAACACTTGCTTTTTTATAAAAACAATAATAAAATATGTATGTTATAAATAAAATAGAAAAAGACAGTTGGAGGAATATATATGAAAATATTATTAGATGCAATGGGTGGAGATAATGCACCAGATGCCAATATAAAAGGAGCAGTGCAAGCAATAAATAAAGTAAAAGCAGAAGTTGTTTTAATAGGAAAAGAAGAAGTAATAAGAAGTAAAATAAAAGAATTTTACGGAAAAGAATTAGAGGAAATATCAAATAGATTAAAAATAAAAAATGCAAGTGAAACAATCGAAATGGAAGACCAGCCAACAGTAGCAATACGTCATAAAAAAGATTCTTCAATGGTAGTAGGTTTTAAAATGTTAAAAGAAGGAGAAGGAGATGTATTTATCTCTGCTGGAAATTCTGGAGCATTATTAACAGGAGCTACATTAATAGTAGGAAGAATAAAAGGAATAGATAGACCAGCACTAGCTGGAATACTACCTGCATATAAAAGTCAGTTGTTATTAATAGATGCAGGTTCAAATACAAACTGTAAACCAATTAACTTGCTTCAATTTGCACAGATGTCTAGTATCTATCTAAAAAATACATACGGAATAGAAAAACCAGCAATTGGTTTATTAAACATAGGAACAGAAGAA
This sequence comes from uncultured Clostridia bacterium, assembly GCA_944387455.1. GTDB lineage: Bacteria > Bacillota > Clostridia > TANB77 > CAG-508 > CAG-269. The sequence continues at coordinate 24,060 of CALXEY010000012.1, read as the reverse complement.
ACAAAAGGAAATGATTTAGTAAAAGAAAGTTATGCTTTACTAAAAGAAAATTCAGAAAAATTAGACATAAACTTTGTTGGAAATGTAGAAGGTAGAGATGCTTTTTCAGGTAAAATAGATGCAATAGTAACAGACGGTTTTACAGGAAATGTATTTTTAAAAACAACAGAAGGACTTGGTAAATTTGTTAAAAGAACATTAACAGAAAGTTTAACACATAATTTGTTATCTAAAATATTAGCAATACCAGCACTTCCTTCTATAAAAAAATTCTCAAAAACAATGGACTATAAATCATATGGTGGAGCATTGTTTTTAGGGGTCAAAAAACCAGTTGTAAAGGCACACGGAAGTAGTGATGAATTATTATTCCAATATACAATAATACAAGCAGAAAAATTTGTCGAAAATAAAGCAGTGGAAAAAATGATAGAACAATTTGAAAAACAAAAAAACGAAGAAAAATAAACGATTTTCCCGACTTAGTAGTATAAATTTATAAAAAAATATAATTTTTACTTGACAAAACTAAAAACATATAATATAAATGAATTATCGAAAAGAAAAAAACAAATGGATAAATCATTTGCAAACTTGAGAGGAGGTGAACTCTAGAATTATGAGTTCAGAAGAAGTATTAGAAAAAGTAAAAGGAATAATTGTTGAACAATTAGGTGTTTCAGATTCAGCAGTTACAATGGAAGCATCTTTTATAGATGATTTAGGTGCTGATTCATTAGATATAGTTGAATTAGTAATGGCATTAGAAGAAGAATTCGATATAGAAATACCAGATTCTGATGCAGAAAAAGTTGTAACAGTAGGAGATGTAGTTGATTACATAAAAGAAAATGTAAAATAGATAAAAACCTATGTGAAATCATAGGTTTTTTCTTGTGCAAAATTATTTAAAATATTAGAATAATTCTTAAAAAAATCATTTAAATAATAAAATACATTTTTCTTTTTAATATCTTGGTTAGAAAGAATATCACCTTCTAAAATAGTTCGTGAATTTGTGTAAATTCTAAAATTACCAATTTTATCATTTGAAAAAATAGGTGCAGATAGGTTTTTATTAATATTAAATTCAGTTTTAATAGAAGAAATCTCATCTTTTTTAAATGGAATAATAGGAGTGGCTATATTAGATAATTTAATATCTAAATTAGAAGAAATTCCTTTTTTTATAGAAAAATAATTATTATTTTCAAGTTTCCAATTATCTAAATCTTTATTTAAAATATTTCCAATATTTACATACTCAAAATTAGAAAAAGAATATTCGATAAGCTTTTTACTATCTGAAGACCTAAAATTTTTAGTATCACAGCCTAAAACTACACATATAATATCCATATTATTTCTTTTACAACTAGTAACTAAACATCTATTAGCACCATTTGTAAAACCTGTTTTAACACCATATACACCATTTAAATTGCCTAACAGTTCATTTGTATTAGTAAGAGTTTTAGGATAACCATTAATATTTATAGTATAGTTTTTTGTTCCAACAATTTTCAAAAAAGTAGAATTATTCAAAGCATAATCAGTAAGAATAGCTAATTCATATGCAGTAGTATAGTGGTTATCAGAATCTAGACCGTGTGGTGTTTCAAAATGAGTATTTGTAAGCCCTAAATCAAAAGCTTTTTTATTCATAGTTTCTGCAAATTCTAAAACACTTCCAGAACAGCTTTCTGCTAAACAAACGGCTGCATCATTTCCAGAAACTAAAAGTAAGCCATATAACAAGTCTTTTATAGTAATTTTATCATTTTCTTTTAGCCCTAATCTAGAACCACCTGTTCTTGCAGCTTTTTTAGATACTGTAACAGTTTTTTCTAAATCACAATTTTCTAAAATAATAGTAGCAGTCATAATTTTAGTTGTAGAAGCCATTTTTACCTTATTATACTCATTTTTACCAAATAAGATATTCTTACTTGTTCTATCTAATACAACACAAGAGCGAGCATTTATATTAAGAGGGTTTTCTTCACTTGCAAAACTATTTCCAAAATTACAAGTAAAAAATATGAATAGAAAAATAAAAAAGAGTATTTTTTTAAATAATAAATTCAAATGCATATTACCACCATTTAAAATATATGATTAAAAATTAAAAATATGAAAAAGAAAAAATTAAAATATAAGGAATTAAAAATATACGGAAATGTGAATTGTTGATTTAAATTCACATAAAACCTTGATTTTGACTTAAAAATGTAATATAATTGTAATGTAGGGATATTTTAAATAAAAATAAAAATTTTTCTTTATTCCCGTAAGGTTATAGAGATTTTAAAAAAATATTAAAAAATATTATCCAAAATATGCTATTGACTAATAATAAAAAACTAGTAAAATATAATACAGAAGATTATATATTAAAGTATAAAAGGAGAGAAAAAAATGAACCGAAAAAATCTTTTATTAAGCATTGTTGCTTTAATTGTGATAATGATAGTTAGTTTTTTACCAACTACTGTTAATGCACAAGTTGCAAACACACCATTATATCTTGGAATAACTGAATTAAGAACAAATGATACACCTAATATGGGTTATGCTATTGGTGATCCTACTAATAATGGTGATGGTTCGGAAGTAGATGCTAATGCAGCTAAATTATGGAATATTAGAGAACTTGAAAGTGCAGAACAAAATGCACCAGAAAAAACAAATGGGAATAAAAACATATATTGTGTTAAAGCTGGAGTAGGTTTTTCAAATACTCATAAAACAGCAACATATAATATTTTTTACGATATGAAAACAGAAAGAGCAAGTATTCCTGATAAAGTAATAGATTATAAAAATTCACAAATAACTGTTGATGGAGTAACAGTTAATAGATATGATGCATTACTTGCTTTAGCTGATATGTTATTCATAATCGATAATAATAATACAGAAGAAGAAAGATTAGCATATCTAGAAGCTAATGGAGCATCAAATGGATATCCAGAATATGCAGATGTGATCTTAACAAGAGATGATATTGCAGCAGTACAACAAGCAGCTATATGGTTTTTCACAAACAGTGAAGAAGGAACTAAATTTGATAAAAGAAAAGATACTACTTGGTTAAATTACACATTAGACGGAAATAAGTATGATCCTTTATCAGATTATCATCAAGGAGAAGTTGAAGGAATAAAAGATGAAGGATATCAAAGGAACGAACAAGCAAATTTATTATATAATAACTTAATTAAAAAAGCAGTTCAAAATGCTAATAATTATTCTGGTTCAACATCAAATACAGGCTTACCTGTTAAATTAAATACACAAACATTAAATTATGAAGAAGCAAATGGTTCATATATATTAGGACCAATAAATATATCTGAAGTATCAAATCTTCCATATGACATTGCTTTAACAATAGAAAACGGAAGTACAACAATAAGTGATTATAAATTATTAAATAGTAATAAACAAGAAGTAGCAGAAGGAACAACAATAAATGATTTAGTAGGTAGTGATTTTTATATATCAGTAGATGTAGACAATGTAGAAACAATTAAATTAACATTTGGTGTAGATTATAGTTATAATAGATTAACATTATGGACTACAGAAACAGCAACAGAACAACCAGTTATGATACCTGAAAAAATTGAAGACTCAGAAAATTTAGTTTTAGAAGTTACACCAGATAATAAACCTTTTGACTTAGCTTTAAGAAAGTATATAACACAAGTAAATGGTGTAGATGTAACAAGTTCAAGAGTACCAGAAATAGATGAAACAAGTTTACAAACAGGAACAACAGCTACATATAAACATAGAAAAGATCCAGTTTTAGTAGAAACAGGAAATACAGTTACATATAACATTATAATATACAATGAAGGAGAAAAAGAAGGTCGTGCAACAAAGATTGTAGACCAATTACCAACAGGGCTTAAATTTAGTAAGGTAGTAAGTGGTAACTTTGAATTAGAATCTTACGATGAAAATGGAGATAATAAATTAATATTAGTAAGAAAATCAGGAAATGAAGATAATTTACCAGCATACACAGGAACAGGAGATCCAAGTTCAGAAACAATTACAATAGAGTGTGAAGTAACAGCAACTCCAGATGAGACAGAAACAAAAGTATTAACAAATGTAGCATATATAGCAGAAGAATATGATGCAGAAGATAATGTTACAATTACAAACCAAGATGGAGCAGATAGAGACTCAAAACCTGAAACAACACCAGGTGTAAATAAAGACAATATGGAAGATTATACAGGAAATGGAAATAAACAAGATTTAACAGATTCTGATTACTATTACAAAGGACAAGAAGATGACGACGACTTTGAAAAATTAGTTTTAATGCCAGAATCATTTGACTTAAAATTGATAAAAAGAATTACAGCAGTAAATGATAAAGTTGTACAACCAGATAGATTACAAGGTGTAGATGTAAGTGATTTAAATAGAATTGGTGAAGACGGAAGTTTGGTTACAACAGCAGAATATAATATGGATAAAACGCCAGTTGCAGTTAAAAAAGGAGATATAGTTACATATACATTTAGAATATATAATGAAGGAACAATTGATGGTTATGCTTCAGAAATAACAGAAGATGTACCAGAAGGTTTAGAATTTATATGGTCTGAATTAGAAGGTGATGATTTAGACAATGATCCTAATCTATCAGATGCTGAAAAAGAAGCTGTTAAGTTTAACCAACAATATTTATGGGGTAATTTCCAATATGATGAAAATAGAGAAAGAATAGTACAAATATCTACAGATTATTTATCAAAAGATGTAAACGATGAAAACTTAATACCAGCATTTGGTGATAATGATGGAACAAAAACAGAAGCAGATTTACATTATAAAGAAGTATCTGTAAAATTCAAAGTTGTATCAGATAATATTGCAGGTACAACAATAAGAAATGAAGCAGCTATTACTGAAGATACAGATGAAAATGGAGACCCAGTAGATGATAGAGATTCTAACACAGAAGATTGGGTAAAATATGAAGATGATGAAGATTATGATAATGTAATTTTACAATCATTTGACTTAGCTTTAAGAAAATTTGTAGTAGCAGTAAGTAGTGATGAAACAGTAGAAGATGAAGAATATTTAAGAAATCCTGATGGTTCATATTCAAGAGCACCAGTAGTTGATACATCACTTTTAAATACAACAAATACAGATGGTAGTTTAATTACAACAGCTGTTTATAACCATAGTAAAGAACCAGTATTGGTACAAATGAACGATTATATTGTATATTTGTTAAGAGTTTATAATGAAGGTGAAACAGCTGGTTATGCAGCAGAAATTAAAGACCATTTACCACCATATTTAGAATTTGTTGATAATGAATTTAATAGACAATATGGTTGGGAAGTATCAGAAGATGGAAGAACTGTTACAACAAGACATTTAGAAAATTCTTTAATAAATGCAGCTGAAAGAACTGAGGAAGGAAGATATGTTTTATCATATGTAGATGTTCCAATTATGTGCAAAGTTGTAGATAATGCACCAACAGGTGAAAATATAACAAATATTGCAGATATAACAGAATATCAAGATGAAAACAAAGAGCCAGTGGAAGATAGAGATTCAAATGAAGATAATGTAAATCTTCCAACAGATGAAGAATTACCAAATTACAAAGATGAAGAAACAGGAGATTATATACCAGGACAAGAAGATGATGATGACTTTGAAAAGGTATTAATTAAAGAATTTGATTTAGCATTAAGAAAGTTTATAACAAAAGTAGAAGATAAAGATATAACAAATAGAATACCAGAAGTTAGCTATGATGGAGAAAAAATAACATATAACCACACAAAAGAACCAGTACAACTAGTATCTGGAAATACAGTAATATATACAATAAGAGTATATAATGAAGGTGAGATAGCAGGATATGCAAAAGAGATAACAGATGATATCCCAGAAGGGTTAGAGTTCTTACCAGAAAATGAAACAAACGTAGAATATAGATGGGTAATGTATGATGCAGAAGGAAATGTAACGGAAGATGTAAGTAAAGCAGTAAGTGTAAAAACAGATTATTTATCAAAAGAACAAGAAGAGGAAGAAGGAGAAAATTTACTACAAGCATTTGATAAAGAAGCAGGAATAAGTGAAGAAAATCCAGACTATAGAGACGTAAAAATAGCATTTAAGGTAGTAGAACCAAATGAATCAGATAGGGTATTGGTAAACTCAGCACAAATCTCAGATGACAGTGATGAAGACGGAAATGAAGTAACAGATAAAGATTCAACACCAGATGAGTGGGTAGATGGAGAAGATGACCAAGATAGAGAATATGTAGAACTACTATATTTTGACTTAAGTTTAAGAAAATGGGTAACACAAGCTATAGTAATAGATAAAGACGGACAAACAATAACAGAAACAGGACATCAACCATATGATGACCCAGAAGAGATAGTAAAAGTAGAATTACATAGAAAACACATAAATGATGTGACTGTAAAATTTAGATACAAAATAAGGGTAACAAATGAAGGTGAGATTGCAGGTTATGCAAAAGAAGTAACAGACTACGTACCAGAAGGCTTGAAATTTATAGCAGAAGATAACCCAGGTTGGACAGATGAAGGAAATAATGTAATATCAACAAGATTATTAGAAAATACATTATTACAACCAGGGGAATATGCAGAAGTAGAAGTAGTATTAACTTGGATAAATGACGAAAATAATATGGGCTTAAAAGTAAATACTGCAGAAATATCTGAAGACTATAATGATTACGATGTACCAGATATAGATTCAACACCAGATAATAGAGAAGATGGAGAAGATGATATAGATGACGCACCTGTAATGTTATCAGTAGGAACAGGTTCAGCAAGAACATATTTCACATTAGGTTTAGTAGTACTAGTTACAATAGCAGGAGGAGTATTCTTAATTAAGAAATATATCTTATAATAATATAAGAAAAAACTAAAGGTAGAGCAGATATGCTCTGCTTTTTTTGATAAAAGTTATATATTTTAGATAATCTTGCTTGATTTTTACAATTGTGTATTGTAATATTAAGAAAAAGGAAATGTAAAACGTTAAATAAAAAGGAGTTAGTATGATATTTTTGGCTGGAATACACGGAGTAGGAAAAGATGTTTTATCAAAAGAAATAGAAGAAAAAACAGGGATAAAATCATATTCTGCAAGTGAATTAATGCAAGAACAAGGAAACATGAGTTTCAATGTAAATAAAAGAGCGAATAATATAAGTAAGAATCAAGATTATTTAGTAGAGGCAATTAGAAATAAGAATTTATCAGGAAGATATATTTTAAATGGACATTTTTGCTTGATAAATAGTAATGGAGAAATAGAAAGGATACCAATTGATACTTTTTTTAGTTTAAAACCAGAAAAAATAGTTTTATTAATAGAAAGACCAGAGATAATTATCGCAAGAAGAGAAATTAGAGATAAGATAGTAACAAGTGTAGAAGAAACTAAAAGTTTCCAAGACGAAGAAATAGCTTATGGAAGGGAGATAGCTAGATTGTTAGATATACCAATAGGTATTTTTAATGTTACAAATGAAAGAAAAAAAGTAATAGATTTTGTCGTAAAAGGAAGAAGTGAAAAAGAAAAGGATATAGTATAATCTAAGTACTATATTTTTTCTTTTTTTTCTTGATAAAAAGAAAAAAGTGTTGTAAAATATTGGTTGAAGGGAGAAGAGAAGATTGGAACTTGAAAGATTAGCAGAAGAAGTAGAAAAAGAATTAGAGCCAGAATTTAAAAAAATAGATAAAATATGTGAAATAAACAGTAAAAAAGTATTAGAAGCATTTCAAGAGTGTGATTTACAAGAAAGTCATTTAAATTCATCTACAGGATATGGAATAGATGAACCAGGAAGAAATAAAATAGAAGAAATATATAGCAAAATATTTAGAGCAGAAGATGCTTTAGTTAGAACTCAATTAATATCAGGAACACACGCATTAACAGTAGCATTATTTGGTATGCTAAGACCTGGAGATACAATGATAAGTATAACAGGAGCTCCATATGATACTCTACAAACAGTAATTGGTGTAGGTGGAGAAGAAAGTAATAGTTCATTAAAAGCATTTGGAATAAAATATGAACAAATAGAATTAGTAGATAATGACTTTGATATAGAAAAAATAAAAGAAAGACTTTCTAAAGGAAATGTAAAATTATTAGAAATACAAAAATCAAGAGGATATTCAACAAGAAAAACGTTAACAATAGATAAAATAGAAAAAGTTATAAAAGAAATAAGAAAAGTAGATAATAATGTTATAATAATGGTGGACAATTGTTATGGAGAATTTGTTGAAGAAAAAGAGCCAATAGAAGTAGGAGCAGATATAGCAGTAGGGTCTTTAATGAAAAACTTAGGAGCAGGAATTGCAACATCAGGAGCATATATAGTAGGAAGAAAAGATTTAGTAAATCTATGTGCAGAAAGACTAACTTCACCAGGAATAGGAAAAGAAATAGGACCTTCATTAAATCAAAATACATTATTATTAAAAGGTTTATTCTTTGCACCTTCGGTTGTAAAAAGCAGTATGAAAACAGCAATTTTTGCAAGCAGGTGTTTAGAAAAATTAGGATATCAAGTAGAACCAAAATATAATGAAAAAAGAGGAGATATTGTACAAACATTAAGTTTAGGAACAGAAGAAAAATTAGTAAAATTCTGCCAAGGAATACAAAAAGGATCTCCAATTGATTCAAATGTATTGCCATATCCTGGAGATATGGGGGGATATGAAGATAAGGTAATAATGGCAGCTGGAACATTTACACAAGGTTCAACAATAGAACTTAGTTGTGACGGACCAATAAGAGAACCGTATATTGCATATATGCAAGGAGGGTTAACATATGAATATGGTAAACTTGGTATATTAAAAGCAATTGAATTTATACAAAAGAATTAAAAATAAGAAAGGAAGAGGAAAATGGTTATTGTAGTTGTATTATTAGTTTTTATTGTTTTAATAACATTACTTTTGATATTTGGAGGTATGAGCCAAAGACAAGAAGAAAGACAAGCTGAAAAAGAAAGAAAAGATGCTATTAAACAAGCAAAAAAAGAGATGAAAGAAAAACAAGATAGTATAAAACAACAAACAAGACAAGAATATAAAGATTTATTTAAAGAAATAGAAAAAGAGCCAGAAGATTCTGAAGAAGATGAAGATTTCGAAGATTATGATGACGAAGAAGATGATGATGAGAACGAAGTAGAAGAAAATTCTAATTTAAATGAAGTAGTAGAAGAAAAACAAGAAGACAATATTGTAACAGGTAATGATTTACCATATTTAAATGGAGAGCCAGAAGACGAAGAAAATGAAGAAGATGACGACGATACTTATGATGTAGAGGAAGAACCAGAAGAAGCAAAAGAGCCTGAACAAGAAAATAATAATTCAGGAATAGAGTGGTTTATACCAGGAATTCAAGATATAAATGGAGAACCAGAAGAAAGTAAAAAAGTAAAAGAAGAAGTAGAAGAAAAAGAGCAGGAAGAAGAAAAAGTAGTAGATAATTCTATAGATAATGAACTTGCAAGATATGAACAAGAAGCATCTGCAAATAATATTGGATATTTAAATGGAGATGAACCAGAAGAAGTAGCAGAAGAAAAGAAAGAAGAAAAACCTAAAACAGCAAAGAAAACAACAAAATCAGGAACAACAGCTAAGAAAACGGGAACTAAAAAAACAGCAACTAAAGCTGGAACAACAAAGAAGACAACAAGCACTGCTAAAAAAACTACTTCAAAACCAAAGACAACTACTAAAAAGACTACAACCCAAAAGACGACTGCAAAAAAAGGAACAACTAAAAAACAACCAAAAAGGATGAATAAAATTTTATGAAAGTAGTAGTAATAGGTGGAGGACCAGCTGGTATGATGTCAGCTATAATGGCAAAAGAAGCTGGAAATGAAGTTATCTTAATTGAAAAAATGAAATCATTAGGAAGAAAACTATTGATAACAGGAAAAGGAAGATGTAATATAACATCTTCTTTACCTATGGAAGAATTTATTAAAAACACACCAGGAAATGGAAAGTTTTTATATAGTGTTTTTAATAATTTCTCAAATAAAGATATAATTAAATTCTTAAAAGAAGAAGGCTTAGAAGTAAAAGAAGAAAGAGGAAATAGAATATTCCCAGTAACAGATAAATCACTAGATGTATTAGATTGTTTTATAAAAAGATTAAAAAAAGATAAAGTAGAAATACATTATAATGAAAAAGTAGAGGAAATATTATATGACAAAAAAGATGATAAAAAAATAGTAACAGGAGTTAGAACTTCAAAAGGAGAAATAAAAGCAGATAAAGTAATACTTGCAACTGGTGGAAAAAGCTATCCATTAACAGGCTCAACAGGAGACGGGTATAGTTTAGCACAAAAATTGGGACATAATATTACTGATTTAAAACCATCATTAGTACCAGTAGAAATATTTGAAAAAAGTATTTGTAAGAATTTACAAGGGCTAAGTTTGAAAAATGTATCAATTAAAATAGTAGATAATGAGAATAAAAAAGAAATATATTCTGATTTTGGTGAGATGTTGTTTACTCATTTTGGAGTATCTGGTCCTATAATTTTAAGTAGTTCAGCACATCTAGTAAGATATAAAAATATAGACCAAAAATTTAAAAATAAAAATATAAAACTAGTTATTGATTTTAAACCAGCTCTTTCAGAAGAAAAATTAGAAGCAAGAATTTTAAGAGATTTTGAAGAGTTTAAAAATAAGCAATTTAAAAATAGTTTAGATAAATTATTACCACAAAAATTAATACCTGTAATCATAGAACAAAGTAGTATAAATGAAAATAAAAAAGTAAATGAAATAACAAAAGAAGAAAGAAAAAAATTAGTTATTTTACTTAAAAACTTTACTTTAACTTTAGAAAAACTAAGACCAATTGAAGAAGCGATTATTACAAGTGGGGGAATAAATATTAAAGAAATAAACCCTAAAACAATGGAATCTAAATTAGTTCAAAATTTATATTTTGCTGGTGAAATAATAGATGTTGATAGTTATACAGGTGGTTTTAACTTGCAAATAGCATATTCAACAGGTTATGTAGCAGGCTTGTCGTAAAAGGCGAGCTTGTTTAAATTAAGGAGATGAAAATGGAAGAGTTTATAACAATAGAAAATAATGTTGTTTCAGAATTTGTAGAAAAAAAGTCGAAATTTATAGGTAATTTATTTTATATAGAAAGTAGTAAGCAAGCAGAAGATATAATTAAAGAAACAAAAAAGAAATATTTTGATGCAAAACATAACTGTATAGCATATAGAGTAATAGAAAATGGACAATTAATAGAAAGATTTAGTGATAATGGAGAACCACAAGGAACAGCTGGAGCTCCTATGTTAAATATTTTACAAAAAAATAATTTAGTAAATGTATTAATAATAGTAACTAGATATTTTGGTGGAATATTACTTGGAACAGGAGGGTTAGTTAGAGCATATCAAAAGAGTTTAATGCTTGCTTTAGAAGATTGTAAGAAAATAACTAAAGTTTTAGGAGAAAGCTTAGAAGTTGAATTAGATTATAGTAATTTGGAGAGTTTTAAGTATTATTGTAAAAATAACAATATTAATATAGTAGATATAGATTATAAAGAATATATTGTTTGTAAAATTGAGTTAGAAGAGGATAAAAAAGCAAAACTTTTAGAAGATTATGAAATAAAAAATATTAAATTAAATAATATTAGAGAATTAAATAAAAAATATATAAATAAAAGTATATAAAATTGAAGGTTTTGTAAAATAATTGGAAAATATTTCCAAATATTATTGCAAAAATCTTCCTAAAATATTATAATCAAATTGTTAAAAATTTCCAGTAAAATATTTTAGGAGGGTATGTTATGAATGAAAAAATTTCTGTTTTAATAGCAGATGACAATCAAGATTTTAGCCATACATTATCAAATTATATTAATATGCAAGATGATATGGAGATAATAGGTATGGCAAAGGATGGAAATGAAGCAATAGAAATGATAGTAAATACAGAACCAGATGTTGTTTTATTAGATGTTATAATGCCACATTTAGACGGACTAGGAGTTTTAGAAAGAGTAAAATCAGCAAATAATATAAAAAAGCCGATTTGTATTATGTTATCAGCAGTAGGGCAAGACAAGATAACGCAAAAAGCAATTATGTTAGGTGCGGAATATTATGTTGTTAAACCATTTGATATCGAATTATTAATAAATAGAATAAGAGAAATTAAATTCTATAAACCAAATCAAAATACTAATAGTTTTTATTCTAAAAATACTAAACAACCTTATATCGATATTTCAAGAGTAGATATGCATAAAGAAGAGAGTTTAGAAGCATTAGTAACAAATATTATCCACGAAGTTGGTGTTCCAGCTCATATTAAAGGTTACCAATATTTAAGAGAAGCTATAATGTTAGTTATTAATGATACAGAAGTTATTAATCAGATTACAAAGAGTTTATATCCAAAAATTGCAGCAAAATATGGAACTACTCCGTCAAGAGTAGAAAGAGCGATAAGACACGCAATAGAAGTTGCTTGGGGTAGAGGAGACCAAAAAGTAGTTGAGAATATTTTTGGTTATACTATTTCTGCATCTAAAGGTAAGCCAACAAATTCAGAATTTATTGCAATGATAGCTGATAAATTAAGGTTAGAACTAAAATCAGCTTAATATAAATTTGCAACATTTTACATAATGTGATATAATTAAAGATGTAAGTTCCATTTATAGATTTAGTAATTACTAAATCTAGGAAAAAAGGAGATTGTATGGATAAGAAAACACCAATGCTCTACCTGAAGGATTTTCCTTCAACAGTTGCTATGCTTGAGGAACTAAGTTCTATTGTAGAACTTTTCAAGCACGAGCCTGAAAAGGGCTTTAAGGTAGATAGTGTAGAAACACAGGTGGAGCGTAGCTCTGCATATGCTATTCTACACTACAGTGTAGAGTAATCTCCAAGCCTTGTTCTTTTATAGAACAGGGCTATTATTTATTTTAGATGTATATTTTTGGAATTTTTGGAAAAAATAATATAAATACATAAAAATTCCAAGGAGGTACAAATGAATCAAGGTAATCTTAAAAATACGGTAGTTTTAAAAAATTTGCCATCTAATATTGTAGAAGAAGCAATTATAGTATTTAAGGCTAATATAAAGCTGAAAGAAGAACAAGAAATGAATAATAATACTGAAATAAATAAAAATAGAAAAGAAAAAGATTATATTTTAAAAGAAGCGGAAATGTTAGTGAATAATTATATAAGAAGAGTAGAAGAAAAAAAGAGAATAAAAAATGAAATACAAAAGAAAGTTGATAAAAAGTGTAAAAATCTAAAGAAATATGTTTTTATAATGGGTATTATTTTATTATTAGAAACAATCTTTCTAATAATAAAATAAATGTAATAAAACATCTTTTCCAAACATATAGTTTACAAAGAAACTAAGGAAGAGGTGCTTTTTTTATGGAGAGAATTATGTCTGTAGAAGATAAAATAAGACGAGCAGAAGCTATTTATGAAAGAAGACAGCAAGGAAATAATAAACAAATAGCTAGTATAAATGTAAGTGATAATAATAAAAAGAAAGATATTAAATTATTAAAGAAAATGATTATACAAATATTAGTATGTATGGTTTTATATTTAGTTGTTTATACAATACAAAATAATTCATATGTTTTTTCAGAAGATTTTATAAATAAAGCAAACGAGATTTTATCATATGATACAAATTTTAACGAAATATATAATAATCTAAAAAATGGTATTTTGAGTTTATTACCTAAAGAAAACAATGAAGTAGTAAATGTAGAAGAAAATAATAATACACAAAATGAGCAGAATAATGAATTACAAAATTCTATTGGTGGAGCAGTAGAAGAAAATTCTAATGAAGTAAATACTGAAGAAGTAGAACAAAAACAAGAATTATCACAAACCGAGCAAGATATTATTAATATAAAAAATACAACTACATTTATAAAACCAGTAGAAGGGGTTATTTCATCAAAATTTGGAAACAGAGAAACAGCAACAGGAGATGTTCCTAAAAATCACACAGGAACAGATATAGCTGCAAATTTAGGTACTAAAATAAAATCAGCAACAAATGGTGAAGTGGTTTTAGCATCTGAAGAAGGTGATTATGGAAAACATTTAAAAATACAAATAGGAGATGTAAGTATTATTTATGCACATTGTAATAATTTATATGTAAAACAAGGAGATATGGTAGTACAAGGACAAGAAATTGCAGAAGTGGGGTCTACAGGTAATTCAACAGGCCCACATTTACATTTTGAAATTAGATACCAAGAAAGAAAAGTAGACCCAGAAAGTATTTTAGAGTTATAGGAGGAGTTTATGAGTTTTAAAATAGATTTAAAAATTTTCTTGTTTTTGATTTTGTTTTATTTTACAAATCAAATAGAAACATATATATTAATACTTGTTTTTGCCTTTATACATGAACTTGGACATTTAGTATGTGGACTTGCTTTAGGTATGAAGCCACGTGAATTAGAAATAAAACCATATGGAGTAAGTATTTCTTTTAAAATAGTTCCTAAAGATTATAATAATAAGATTTTAAATGGGAATTTATTGGAATTAAAGAAAATTATAGTTGCATTAGCAGGTCCTATTACAAATTTAATTATTATTTTGATAACATTAAATTTAAATAATTTAAATGTTTTTTATGGTTTACAAATAGTATATTCTAATTTGTTACTTTTTATATTTAATTTATTACCTATTTATCCTTTAGACGGTGGAAGAATATTAAAAGGAATATTACATATAATATTTGGTAAAAGAAAGAGTGAAATTTATACCAATTACATATCTTTTTTTCTATTAATAATACTTACTTTAATTTCTAGTATTTTAATATTTTATATAAAAAATATAGCAATTTTTATAGCGATTATTTTTTTATGGGTTATTTATATTATAGAAGATTTAAAATTCAGGAAGAGAAACAAAATTTATAAATTAGTAGAAAAAACTATTGAAATAAATGCTAATTAATAGTAAACTAATACTAAAGATAAATAAAGGAGAAATTCAGAAGATGAGAGTTTTTTTAAAGGGAAATAAAGGGATAAATTTAATATCTTTAACAATAGCAGTTACGGTTATTTTGATTTTAACAGGAATAATTATTGTTAATAGTACTTCTAGTTTAAAATCAAATAAATTAAGAAATATGCAAGCAGATATAGATAATTTACGTGATAAAGTATCAAATTATTATTCTAGATATGGAGAAATACCAGCAGATAGAAGTATTGAATATACAAATACTAGTCATATTAATTCAATAAGTAATGCAGTAGATACAGGAGCTTTTTATGTAATAGATTTAGCTGCTATGGAAAATGTAACACTTAATTATGGAAAAGATTATGAAAAAATTAGAAGTGGAGAAGCAACAACAGAAGAAGAGATAAACAAATTAACAGATTTATATATAATAAATGCAGATAGCCATAATATTTTCTATGTAGAAGGAATAGAACTAGATGGAGAAATATTTTACACAGATTATGGAGAAGAGGACAAAGATAAGGTAGCAGTAAAACTATATGGAAATAAAGAGTATACAGATAAAAATGGTGATACAGCAACAATTCCAGATGGGTTTGAAGTTTCAGATAAAAAAGATGAACAAACAATAGATGATGGACTAGTTATAAAGGACGAATCAGGAAATGAATTTGTATGGGTGCCAGTACCAGATGTAATATACGATGGAACTAAAGAAATAAATCAAACTTATACACCAATGGTAGAATTACAAAGTGGTACAACAGATTATCAGGGAATGCTATATAAATTTACTGGTTCTACATCGACATATCAAAGTGGATATAAGCCAGGAACAACAAGTTATAGAGAGCCAAGTTTAGTAACAGGGAATAAAAATGATCTTTATGCAAGATTAAGTAGTGTAACAGGAACAAAATATGATGCAAGTTCTTCATATTTTGGTACAATACTTAACTATGGTAGTGCAGTAGAATTTGGAGCAGCTATGCAAGATGATTTTAACGATATGGTAAAAAGTGTTGAGAAATATCACGGATTTTATGTGGGAAGATATGAACTTGGATTAGAGGGAACAACTCCTGTTAGTAAAAATGCAAGTACAAATGATAATGTTACTACAGCAGATGGAGGAAGTTCGAGTCTAAGTAACTGGTGGGAACTATATAAGAAATGTAAGGAATATACAAGTGAAGATTCCGTAGTAAGTAGTATGATGTGGGGAAGCCAATATGACGCAATGCTTAATTGGATGGCAAAATTAGGAGAGACGGTAGGAACATTAAATTTAAACAAAAGAAATTCAACGCAAGTAACAGGAAGTGAGCCAGATGACTTTATAAGAAATGTATATGACCTTTATGGTTGCCATAGAGAATGGACATTAGAAGCATATGAGTCAATTGATCGCGTTAATCGTGGAGGTAGTTTGGATACTCTTGGTTCTCCAGCAGGTCGTAACCTTAACTATCCAGACAAAACTAGCAATAATGATTCAGCACGTATTAGCTTGTATATAAAGGTTGATGAAACGGAACAATCAACAACTACAGATTGAGCAGAAGAGTAGAAGTTCCAGAAACAGTGGCAGATATACCGGCATCAGATTATGGGGCTACAGTAAATGGATATAATTGTACAAAACCAACTAAGTTAGATATAACAGATGTAAGAGATGTATATCCATATTATTATCATAACTTTATAATTAAAGATGATGCTTCAGCTTGGAGTTGTGTAAGAAATGAATATGGTGCACTAGGACAAGGAAATTTCCAAGAGAATTATAATGATTTTGTTAAATTAGATAAATGCATATAGTATGAAAAATAGGAGGAAATTTTAGTGAAAGAAAAATTAAAAAGTAAAAAAGGAATAACATTAATAAGTCTAGTAATAACTATAACAGTTTTAATAATATTAGCTTCTATTGCTACATATAGTGGAATAAATGTAATAAAACAATCAAAATTAAATAAATTCACAGCAGAAATGAAAATAATGCAAACAGAAGTAAATAATTTATATGATAGATATAGTAGTGGAGAAACATCTGTATTAGGAACAGGAAAAGAACTAGATAGTGAAGCAAATAATGTATTTACAACAAATGCATCTGGAATAACAGATAGTAGTGGATATAGATATTATGATAGAGAAACAATAGAAAGTTTAGGAATAAAAGAAGTAGAAGAAGAGTTCTACATAAATGTAGAAAAAAGAAGTGTAATAAGTAGATTAGGATTTGAATATGAAGGAGAGAAATATTATACATTAGACCAATTACCAAGTGGACTATATAATGTGGAGTATGATGATAGAAATACAGGAAGACCAACATTTGACGTAACAGTAGAAGAAAATGGAAGTAATGGTTGGAAAGTAACAGTATACAATGTACAATATGATGGCTATATAGATAAGTGGCAAGTAAAATACCAAAAAGAAGGACAAGATTATTGGTCAACTAGTGAGGACTTAGAGTTTTCATTAGATGAATCTGGAAATTACAGTATAAGAATAGCCAATGGAAATGTAACATCAGATACACAAACGTTTGTGGCTGAAAGGCAAGAATATACATTAGCAGATATAACTGGATATGAAACAGAAAATACACAAGCACAAGATAATTATGGAAATGTTATATGGATTCCTGCAGGATTTAAAGTTGTGAATCCAGAAGATACTGTGAAAGATGGAATTACAGTAATAGATGTTAATCATCCAGATACAGCAGGTAGTGAATTTGTATGGATTCCAACAAAATATTTTTACATTTCAGCAGATGGACAAACGGAAACTATTGCTTTAAACAGATATTCTTTTGATACAATTACAGGAGTAGCAACAGAACAGGGAACTGCTGCAATAAATGGATGTACAGAATCTGATATAGGAAGTTTCCAAGAAAACGCTGAAAGTGCAGGAGGGTATTATATAGGAAAATATGAGGCTAGAGATAAGGAAGTAGAAAGAGAAAGAAATTCTTCAACAGATGATATGCATAAAATGGTTTGTACTTCTAATAATTATGTGTATAATTTTGTAACAAAAGTGCAAGCACAATATTTATGTAAAAATATGTATACTGACAGTAGTAATTTTACAAGTGATTTAGTAAATAGTTATGCTTGGGATACGGCTTTAGTATTTATACAAAAATGTTCAGAGAACTTAAAATATTCAACGAATAAAAGTTTTAATTCTAATTTTGAAGAACTAGGGACAAGTGTTGATAATCCATGTAATATATATGATATGGCAAGTAATTGCTTTGAATTTACCACAGAATATAGTTCATCAA
Organism: uncultured Clostridia bacterium; assembly: GCA_944387455.1. Classification (GTDB taxonomy): domain Bacteria; phylum Bacillota; class Clostridia; order TANB77; family CAG-508; genus CAG-269. Next base: position 5,603 of record CALXEY010000012.1, on the reverse strand, counting down.
GTAGACCAGCTGTTGGAAGAGGAGGTTCTTACTATTTTATTACAGTTGATACAGCAAGTTCGCGTGTAAGTTATACATCAGGAGACGATTTTGAATATGCTTCTTTCCGACCAATTCTGTTTTTGAATAATTTGACACAAAATTAAATAAATTCACAGCAGAAATGAAAATAATGCAAACAGAAGTAAATAATTTGTATGATAGATATAGTAATGGCGAATCATCTGTATTAGAAATAGGAAAAGAACTAGATAGTGAAGCAAATAAAGTGTTTACAACAAATGCATCTGGAATAACAGATAGTAGTGGATATAGATATTATGATAGAGAAACAATAGAAAGTTTAGGAATAGAAGAAGTAGAAGAAGAGTTCTACATAAACGTAGAAAAAAGAAGCGTAATAAGTAGATTAGGAATAGAATATGAAGGAGAAAAATATTATACATTAGAACAATTATCAAATGGATTATATAATGTAGAATATGATAATAAAAATTCAAATGGACCAGAATTTAATGCGACAATATAACAAGAAGTTAATGGAGAAATAAAAATAAAAGTAACAGATATAACATATGATCAAGGATATATAAATAAATGGGAAGTAAAGTATAAATTAGAAGGAGAAGATTATTGGAGAACAAGTGAAGAATTTGAGTTTAATGTAAAAGATTTTGGAAAATATAAAATAAAATTAGTAAATGGAGAAATAGAGTCAGAAGAAAAAGAAGTAGAAATAAAAGAGTAGCACAAATAGGAACTAAAAAATATGTAACATTTCCAGATGGAAAAACAATAATAGTAAATAGATAAATCTATAGGGAGGTTATTTCCCTATATTTTTATGTTTTTTGGACTTTTGTAATAAAATTGTAATAATTTAGAAATATTTTTGTTATTTTTGTGTAAATTTCATTGACTTTTTAGCCATTTCGTTATATCATATAGCTATTAGAAAAATGTGTTTTTAAAATCCTAAGGAGGAAAATTATGGGAGAAGTAATAGTAATAACATCAGGTAAGGGGCGGTGTAGGAAAAACAACAACAACAGCAAATCTAGGTTCAAGTTTAGCATTAGAAGGGAAAAAAGTAGCATTAGTAGATACAGATATAGGACTTAGAAACCTAGACGTAGTAATGGGTCTAGAAAATAGAATAGTATATGATATCGTAGATGTTGTTGAAGAAAAATGTAAATTAAGACAAGCCTTAATAAAAGATAAAAGATTCAAAGAATTATACCTACTACCAGCAGCCCAAACAAGAGATAAAAGCGCAGTAAATGAAGAACAAATGAGAGAATTAGTAGGAAAACTAAAAGAAGAATTTGATTACATATTAATAGATTGCCCAGCAGGAATAGAACAAGGATTTAAAAATGCTATTGCAGGAGCAGACCGTGCAATTGTAGTAACAACTGCAGAAATATCAGCAATAAGAGATGCTGATAGAATAATAGGACTTTTAGAATCATCAGAAATAAAAAATCCACAATTAGTAATAAACAGAATAAGACCTAATATGGTAAGAAAAGGCGAAATGATGGACGTTGATGATATAGTAGATTTATTATCAATAGACTTAATTGGTGTAGTACCAGATGATGAATACATAATAACACAAACAAATAAGGGAGAACCAGTAATACAAAACAAAAAAGCACCTTCAGGAAAAGCATACTTAGAAATCGCAAAAAGAGTATTAGGTGAAAAAATAGAAGTAACAATTCCAGGAAGAGAAAAAGGATTTTTTGCAAAAATAAAAAGACTATTTAAAAAAGATTAACATTTGGGGGTAAGTAAGTATAATGTTTGAAAACATAACAAAAATTTTTAAAAACTGGAAAAAGAAAGAAAATAAAAGCACAAATAATTCAGGAGGAACAGCAAAAGAAAGATTACATTTAGTATTAATGCAAGATAGAGCAAATGTATCTGCAGACTTCTTAGAATTAATGAAACAAGAAATAATAGAAGTAATAAAAAAATACATAGATGTAGACGAAAGTGCAATAGATGTAAGATTAACAAATAAAGAAAATAGCGACGGAACAAATGGAGCACCAGCTTTATATGCAAATATACCTATTTTAAATATAAAAAATGAGGCAAGAAAAGTAAGTGGAAAAGAAATAGGTAAAGAAAGCGTAGAAGAAAATAAAGAAAAAGAAGAAAGCAAAGAAACAGTAGTAGAGCAAGATAAAAAAGAAATAGAAGAAAAGAAAGAAGAAGAGGCAGAAGAAAAAGTAGAACAAGCAGAGATAATAATAGAAGAAGCAAAAAAAGAAGAAGAACAAAAAGAAAACGAAGACAAAGAATTAAATAAAGATGAAGATATTAAAGTGGAAGACAAAACAAAAGTAAAAGAGGAAGTTAAATCAGAAAATAATTAGGAAAAAGAGTGGTTTAATGAGAAAAAGAGAATTGAAAAATGTAGAGTGGAGTATATTAATAATTGCAATTATCCTATGTATAATAGGTTTAGTTGCATTATTTTCTGCTACAAATGAAACAGAACACGCAGATTTTAATAAACAATGTATATGGTTTATAGTAAGTTTAATAATAATGGTAGGAGTAATGATAATAGACTATGAAACACTTGTAAAAGCATCGCCAGTATTATATGGGCTCTTTATACTTCTATTAATAGGAGTATTATTTACGCCAGAAATAAATGGAGCAACAAGTTGGTTTGATATAGGTTTCTTTTCTTTCCAACCAGGAGAATTCGCAAAAATATTTGTAATACTATTTTTAGCATTAGCAATGAGTAAAATAAAAGAAAGAGGAAAACAAGAAATAAATAGACCAACAAGATTATTAATCTTACTTGCAATATTAGGAGTACCAATACTATTATTAATAATGCAACCAGACTATGGAACAGCAGCAGCATATGTAGTGGGAGCAGCATTAATGATAATAACAGCTGGAATAGATAAAAAATATATAATAGTAACAATCTTATTAATAGCAATATTAATACCTGTAGCATATAACTTTATATTACCAGAACACGCAAAACAAAGAATAGACATATTCTTACACCCAGAAGAAGACCCAAGAGGAGCAGGGTATAATATAATACAATCAAAATTAGCAATAGGAGCAGGTGGCTTAACAGGTATGGGGTTATTAAAAGGAAACCAGACACAATTAGGTTTCTTATATCCAAAAACAACAGACTTTATATATGCAGTAATAGGTGAAGAAATGGGCTTCATAATATCAGCAGCAGTAATCATATTATATATAGTATTAATAACAAAAGCACTTTTTGTTGCAAAAACAGCCAAAGATGAGATAGGCTCATTAATAGCAACAGGAATAGCAGGAATATTTTTATTTCACGTAGTAGAAAATATAGGTATGGTAATGGGCTTACTTCCAATAACAGGAGTACCACTTCCATTTATAAGCTATGGAGGAAGTTCATTAATAACAAACTTTATATTAATAGGAATATTATTAAACATAAGCAGTAAAAGACAAAAAACAATATTTGTTAAATAAGAAAGGGGGACGTTTCTTTTGCGACCAAAAGGTCGCATTCGGGACACATCTTAGTAAGGGTCTGTCCCCAATGCGACTAAAAAGTCGCAAATGAAACGTCCCCAAGGAAGGAAAAATGTATATACACAAATTAAAAATAGGAAATGTAGAATTAGAAAATAATTTAATATTAGCTCCAATGGCAGGTGTTACAAACTTGCCTTTTCGTGTTATTTGTAAAGAAATAGGAAATCCGGGTTTAGTGTGTACAGAAATGGCAAGTAGCAGGGGTATGTTCCATAATGATGAAAAAACTAAAAGGTTATTTAATACAAAAGGAGAAAAAAGACCTGTTTCTTACCAAATATTTGGAAGTGATGTAGAAAGTATGGAATATGCTTGTAAATATATGAACGACTTTGCAGATATAATAGATATAAATATGGGGTGCCCTGCACCTAAAGTTGTTAAAAATGGTGATGGAAGTAAATTATTATTAGACTTAGAAAAAGCAAAAAGTATAATAGAAGCAGTAGTAAATGTGGCAAAAGTTCCTGTAACATTAAAAATGAGAAAAGGTTGGGATAATGACCATATAGTAGCTGTAGAATTAGCAAAAATAGCAGAAGAGGAAGGAGTTTCTGCAATTACTGTGCACGGAAGAACAAGAACCGAATATTTTGGTGGAAATGTCGATTTAGAAATTATAAGAAAAGTAAAAGAAGCTGTAAAAATACCCGTTATTGGAAATGGAGATGTAGTAGACGAAGAATCAGCCTTAAAAATGTTTAAAGAAACAGGCGTAGACGGAATAATGATAGGAAGGGGAGCTTTTGGAAACCCTTGGATATTTAAAAATATAAAATATTTTTTAGAAACAGGAAAAAAACTAGATAAACCTACCAATAAAGAAAAATTAGATGTTATTAAAAAACATATAGAATTAGCAGTGGAAGAAAAAGGAGAAGATGTTGCAATTAAAGAACTTAGAAAACATATTTCTTGGTATACTAAAAATTTAAAAAATTCTAGTGAATTTAGAAACGAGATGAATAAAATAGAAACAAAGAAAGAACTTATAAATTATATAGAAGAATATTTTAAAACTCTTTAGAATAAAAATGTAGTGGGTAAAAATATCCATTGCATTTTTATTTTAAGGAGGAATTTTTTTGAATAGGTTCGAAAATAAAAAAATAATAAAAGGCTCAAAAAAATTATATATTTCAATTTTTACTTTAACTATTATTTTAGATGTTGCAATTAAAGAACTTAGAAAACATATTTCTTGGTATACTAAAAATTTAAAAAATTCTAGTGAATTTAGAAACGAGATGAATAAAATAGAAACAAAGAAAGAACTTATAAATTATATAGAAGAATATTTTAAAACTCTTTAGAATAAAAATGTAGTGGGTAAAAATATCCATTGCATTTTTATTTTAAGGAGGAATTTTTTTGAATAGGTTCGAAAATAAAAAAATAATAAAAGGCTCAAAAAAATTATATATTTCAATTTTTACTTTAACTATTATTTTATTTGTTATTTTTTTTGCTTTTTTTATGGTTAAAAATTTTAAAACTGGAAATAATAAAAGTAGTCAAGATATGGTAAATGATATTTTAAATATAAAATCATATAATACAACTATTGAAGTAGAAGTAAAAAGTAATAAAAACCAAAATAAATATATAATAGAGCAAAGCTATAAAAGTGAAAATGAAAACTCACAAGAAGTAATAGAACCAAGTAATATTAGTGGTGTTAAAATTATAAAAGAAAATGGAGTTTTAAAACTTGAAAACAGTAAATTAAATCTAATATCTGTTTTTGAAAATTATAGTTATTTATCTGAAAATGATTTAGATTTAAGTAGTTTTATTAATGACTATAAAAGTAACAAAAATTCTAATTATACAGAAAATGATGATAAAATAATTATGAAAATAGAAAATATTAACAGTAATAATAAAACAATAAAGAAATTGTACATAAATAAGAAAAATGGAAAGATAGAAAAAATGGAAATTGAAGATACTAACAAAAAAATAGCTGTTTACATATTATATAGAGAGGTAAATGTAAATAGCTAGAACTATTCTTTACT
>CALXEY010000011.1 GCA_944387455.1 uncultured Clostridia bacterium | reverse complement strand
TATATTTTTTCAAATTATCTATTTATTTACATTGCATACTCTAAATTTCGACCACTGCGGTAGCAGTTTAGTACAATTGTAATTACTAAAGCAATAAGTGTAATTCCTCGTTCGTTTCTTTTTAATGTTTTTTTGTTTTCTTTCATTTTCTTTCCTTCCTTTCATTTTTATTTTATATTTTAAATATTAAAAACAAACACAAAAAAGACAGCAACAAAAACCTATTTTATAGGCTTTTATCACTATCTTTTAAATTATTATCTATATTTAATTTATTATTATTTATTTCACTAAATGTTAACTCTCTCTCTCTCTCTCTCTTAGAGTACCAAGGCTTACAAGCTTTATTCTTTTCATAATGTATTTTTTCCTCTCTTCTTTTGTTCTATTAAATTTTATTTTTATAATTTTTTTATTTCTTGTACATATTTATTTTACATATAAAAAAGTTTTTTGTAAATACTTTTTATGAATTTTTTTATCTTTCAAGTCCAGTTTCTACACTTTCTTTTCTTTTACTTTCTTCTGAAAAGTTTGTTATAATCCTTTTGGTTGTAGCTAAATCTATATCAAGTTCTCCTGCTATTTTTTGTGCACTTTTTCCTTCTTTAAATAATCTAATTACAATTAATCTTAATAATTCATTTAAATCTCTTTTTTCTTTATCAGATAGTTTAACCTCAGCATTTAAGGCTTTAACATAACTAACTACACTTGCAAACTCCCCACTCTTAATAAATAGTTTAATACTTCTTAACATACTTTTATAATACATTTCTTCTGCTTTATTTCTAGGATTTCCTTTTGTTTTTTCTGTTTCTCCTGCTATTTTTCCAGCTCTTTTTAAATTTCTTATAATATTTAAAACTTCAGAAAAATTTATTTCTAAAATCTCAGATATTTCTAAAGCTGTTTTTCCGCTATTATATAAAGTTAAAATCTCGTCTATTCTTTCTTCATTTTCTTGTTTTTTCCTTGCTTTTCTAGGTTTTAAAGTCTCTCCTGAACTTCTCTTTTTTATTCTTCCTTGTTCTGCTAAAACTTCTATATCAGAAGACACTGTTGTTATAGAAACCCCTAAAACTCTAGCTATTTTTTCTATGGCATACCCACCATTATATAAAACTTCTTCTTGTTCTCTTCTTTTTGCTATATCAGTTTCAGACCTTTTTTTCCTTCTACTTACATTTATAGATACATTATTAGATTCTCTTTCTCCTTTTTTCTTTTGTCCTTTTAATCTTTCTATTCTATCTTCTGAAAATTCTTTCATATAAGTTTCTGGTATTCTTTTATCTCTCATTAAAATCTTTATATCTGCTGCTATTATAGATTTTTCTATTCTAAGTGCTTCCGCTATTTCGCTTACTGTTTTTCCTTCTTTATATAGTTGTTCCACCTTATTTCTTCTTTTCCTAATATTTTCCTGTTCTTCTTTAGTTAATTTACTAGTACTATCATTTTCTGTTCCCATTGGAATATTTTCATCTTTAAATCTTCTAGCATCTAATATAGCATCTATATCTCTTTCTACTACACGTCTTGAAACGCCTAATTCTCTTGCAATATCTTCTTCATCTATTCCATTATCGTATAACTGTTCTACAATTTTTCTTCTTTCTTTTATACTTACAGTTCTAGAATTTTCTCCTTTTGGATTGCTCTTAGGTTTTTTTCCCTCTTCTGTTGTTTCACCTTCTGTTTGCTGTAATGTACTTCCTTCTCTTTGTTCTCTTTTTTCTTTCTCAGGAATTGTTCCTAAGTCTGGTATTATTCCAAATGATAGTAGATCTTCTTTTACTAATGTTTCTGAAATATGTAATTCTGCTACTATACTTTCTATTGTTCTACCTTCTTCATATAACCTTCTAACAGTTGTTCTTCTATTAGTATTTGTTTTTTTAGTTTCACCTTTTTCTTTTAACTTCTGTAAATATGTTATAACATCTACAATATCCATATTTACTTCATCAGCTATTTCGTCATAACTTTTACCTTGTGAAAATAGTTCTTCTATCTTTTTATATGTATTAATTCCTGGTTTATTTGTTTTCTTCCTTTTTCTTTCTCTTTTTACTATTCTTTTTTCCTCAATCAAAACACGTATATCTTGATACACAATTTGTATAGAAATTCCTAATTTCTCTGCTATTTCTTTTGCTGTTTTTCCATCATTATATAATCTTGCTACTTCTTCTCTTCTTTTTGCTATTTGTTTACTTCTTTTTACTTTAACTTCATGTGGTTTTTCTTCTTTTTTTCTTCCTAGCATTATTTCTGTTTGTACAGAAGCCGAAATAATCTCTTGTCTTCTTTTACTACGTGCATTAACAAATTCTATATCTCTTTTTATTGTACGAACAGGTACTCCTAAAGTTTTTGCAATATCTACTGGTTCTCTTTTTTTATTTAATAATTCTTCTACCCTTTCTCTTCTTTCTTTAACATCCATATCTTTACTCCAATCGTAAATAATAAGATTATTTATCTAAAATCAACATAATAATACCATGTTTTTACTGTTTTTTCAATCAAAATTGGCAAAAAACATGGTAAAAAAGGCAATTACATAAGAATAATTACCTTTTTGTTCTATTCCAAATATTTTTTTAAAAACTTACCTGTATAGCTTTTCTCATTTTTACAAATCTGTTCTGGAGTCCCAACAGCAATTACTTCTCCACCATTATCTCCACCTTCTGGTCCTAAATCAATTATATGGTCACAAGTTTTAATTAAATCTAAATTATGTTCAATTACAATTATTGTATTTCCTGTATCTACAAGCCTTTGTAAAATATTTACTAATTTATGAACATCTGCAATATGAAGACCTGTTGTTGGTTCATCTAAAATATATAATGTTTTTCCAGTTGCTCTTTTTGATAATTCAGTTGCAAGTTTAACCCTTTGGGCTTCTCCACCAGATAATGTAGTTGAAGGCTGACCTAGTTTTATATAACCTAAACCAACATCATATAATGTTTGTATTTTATTTTTAACTTTTGGTATTTTATCAAAAAACTTCAATGCTTCTTCAACTGTCATATCTAATACTTCTGAAATATTTTTTCCTCTATATTTAACTTCTAATGTCTCTCTATTATAACGTTTACCCTTACATACTTCACAAGGTACATATATATCTGGTAAAAAGTGCATTTCTATTTTATGAACACCATCACCATTACAGCTTTCGCACCTACCACCTGCAACATTAAAACTAAATCTTCCTTTTTGATAACCCCTTAATTTTGCTTCTTCAGTTGCTGCAAATAAATCTCTTATTAAATCAAATACACCTGTATATGTCGCAGGGTTAGAACGAGGAGTTCTACCAATTGGTGATTGGTCTATATTTATTATTTTATCTATATTATTTAACCCTTTCACACCTTTACATTTACCAGGTTTTTCATTTGATCCATTTAACTCTTTTGCAATTGTTTTATATAAAACCTCATTTACTAGAGTAGATTTTCCAGAACCTGATACGCCTGTTACACAATTAAATACTCCTAAAGGAAATTTAACACTTATATTTTTTAAGTTGTTTTCAGTAGCACCTACTACTTCTATAACTTTTGATTTTACTGATTTTCTTCTATTTTTAGGTACTTCTATTTTCTTTCTTCCACTTAAATATTGTCCTGTTATAGAATCTTCTACTTTTTTAACTTCTTCAGCAGTACCGCTGTGCCATAACTTTTCCACCGTGAACTCCTGCACCTGGTCCTATATCTATTATTTGGTCTGCTGCATACATAGTATCTTCATCATGTTCTACAACAATTAATGTATTTCCTAAATCCCTTAATTTTTTTAGTGTTGCTAAAAGTTTGTCATTATCTCTTTGATGAAGCCCAATACTTGGCTCATCTAAAATATAAAGTACACCTGTTAAGCCAGAACCAATTTGTGTAGCAAGTCTTATTCTTTGAGCTTCACCACCTGATAATGTTCCTGCATTTCTAGATAATGTTAAATATTCTAAACCAACATCTACTAAAAATTGTAACCTTTGGTCTATTTCTTTTAAAATAAGTTCTGATATCATTGCCTCTGTTTTATTTAATTCTAAACTGTTTAAATAATCTTTTATTTTCAAAATAGACATTTCTGTTAACTCATTTATATTTTTACTTCCTACTTTTATAGATAATATTTCTTTTTTCAATCTTGCTCCGTGGCAAGCAGGACACTCTGAATTTGTCATATACATTTCATAAAAATCACGCATTCCTTGTGATTTTGTTTCACTATGGCGTCTATCTAAAGTAGGTAAAACACCTTCAAATGGAGCTGTAAATTTTCTTACTCCTGCATATGAAGAATATTCAAAATCAATTTCTTCATCACCTGTACCATAAAGAATTTTTTCCATAAACCAACGTGGTAAATCTTTTATTTTTTTACCTTTAATATCTATTCCATAATGTTTTCCAATTGCCTCAAAATACATTTTAGCCATAGTATCACCTTTTTTCATGGTGCTTGACCCAAATGCTTTTATTCCGTCATAAAGTGTTTTATTTTTATCTGGTACAATTAAATCTTCGTCCATTTTCATTAAATAACCAATACCTGTACATTCTGGGCAAGCTCCAAATGGGTTGTTAAATGAAAACATTCTAGGTGTAAGTTCTGGAAAACTAAAACCACAATCTGGACAAGCATAATTACAACTATATAATATTTCTTTTCCACCTCTTACATCTATAAGTACCATTTTATCTGCGTGTTTTAAAGCAATTTCAACAGATTCTGTTAATCTACTTATAATATCTGGTTTTATTACTAATCTATCTACAACTAGTTCTATATTATGTTTTTTCTTTCTATCTAATTCTATATCATCAGATAATTCGTAATTTTCACCGTCTATTCTAACTCTAACAAAACCTTCTTTTTGATATGCTTCTAATTGTTTTGTATATTCTCCTTTACGTCCTCTTACTACTGGTGCAAGTATTTGTATTCTAGTTCCTTCTGGCAATGTCATTATATTATCTATTATTTGATCAATACTTTGTTTCTCTATTTTTTTACCACAATTAGGGCAATATGGTACACCAATTCTAGCATAAAGTAGACGTATATAATCATATATTTCTGTTACTGTTCCTACAGTAGAACGTGGATTTTTAGATGTTGTTTTTTGGTCAATTGATATCGCAGGTGATAAACCGTCTATTCTTTGTACATCTGGTTTTTCCATTAAACCTAAGAACTGTCTTGCATATGATGATAAACTTTCTACATATCTTCTTTGTCCTTCTGCATATAATGTGTCAAATGCTAAGCTTGATTTACCGTGAACCTGAAAGTCCTGTTATTACTACTAATTTGTCTCTTGGTATTTCTAAATCTATATTTTTTAAATTATGTTCTTTTGCACCTTTTATTATTATTTTATCGTTCATTTTTCCACCTCGAAAAGATTATACTACAAAATTTCTATAAAAACAAGAGTTTGGTAAATAATTATTTTTATTATTTTTATTATTTTTTATTTTACTTAATTATATTTTCAGTTTTTATTTAATTAGATCTAATCCATAAAAGAGTCCATTTCTGAACTCTTTTATGGTTATAAGACATTTGTCCCATATGTTCTTAAAAGAAAGTTATTCTAGATGACTCTCCCTTTTTATCTGGCTTTCCAGCTCTTGTACGATTGTATCTATATCATTATAATACCTACGAACAAGAACAGGGATGTTACCCATTGGTATCAAAATGCCATTAATTTTCTCCCATACCTTAATGTATCCTGCATTTCTCAAGATTTCATCAAGATAAGAACCAGCTTCAAAAGAATTTGCAAGAAGCTCTATCTGCCTACGATACTTTGCCTTGTAATCGTACCCCTCAAGGAAAAGCACTCCAGCATAACAAAAAATAATTTCTGCCTTAAAAGACTCTCTCCCTTCTTGGAAAAACAGACTCTCCTTCTTGTCTCTTTCTTGATCTTCCGGAATAAGACTAACATTAGTTGCCATCTTTCCTCCTAACTTTCTTTGTCACTACATAGCTTTTTGCTATATACTTAAATATTATCACAATTTTTTCGTAATTACAACTACAATATTTTATTTTACATATTTACCTGAAAGAAAGCACCTAAATTTAGGTGCTTTCTTTTGGAGTTACAAGAATTTGCTTGTTTTGCTAGTAGATAAACCATCTGGAGTAATTCTAAAGAAGTATTGCCGTCCAAGTATCCCAACATTTCTTGGTTTAACTTCTTTTTCTATTCTTCTTGCAAATATTTCTTTTGAACTTGTCTCTCCATGGTTTACAAGTACAAGATTCAGATGTTTAAATTTCTTCAAGAAAGAAATCATCTCATCTGCTTTTGCGTGTGCTGAAAACTCACTAGTATATTCAACATCAGCTCTCTTTTTGTATAGCACCCCTCTAATCGTTACAGATTCACCCTTTTTAGCCTCCTTTAGTTGCCTGCCCAATGTTCCTTCTGCTACATAACCAGTAAAATGTATAAGTGCATTTGCATTTGTTATATATGCTGGAATATAGCTTTGAGCCGGACCATAAGAACCCATACCAGAAGTTGTAACAATTACTTTACACCTTTTATCTGTTATAACATCTGGTCTTGTAGATTTATCTACAAAAACAATGTTATCTGGCAAGAAATCTTGCATATCTTCTCTTATTTTAAATTCTCCGTTTTTACACATAAGAGTATATCTGATTCCAAGTTTACCATCTATGTAAATCGGAATCTCTTTAGGAATAACACCTTGGTTTTCCAACTTTTTAAGAAGATACAAAATTTCTTGCATACGACCAAGTGAAAATACTGGAATTACAACTGTGCCACCTTCCTCTATTTTTTTAACAACATTGGGTATAAAACATCTATCAATTTCACTAGAATTCATATACCCATATGTTGCTTCTTGGATAATATTAATTGGCTGTTGATATATCCAACTAGGAAGCAAATCTACATCGAAAAACACATTTTTCTTATTGTAGTCTCCTGTAAAAAGTAGGTTTATAACCCCCTCACCATGGCAACTAATTTTAACCAAAATCATGGAAGCACCAAAAAGATGTCCATTATTAAAAAATGTTACTTCAATATTGTTCATAACTTGTATTGGTCTGTTAAAACCACATCCGTAAACCATATTCATTACATCAGATACGTCAGATTCAGTATATAGTGGTCTTACCTTTTTTCTCTTAGCACTTTCTCTTAGTACTCTTGCACTATCATTAAGAGACATATGCATAATCTTTTTTGTATCTTCTGTTGTGTAAATCGGTGCACTATATCCCTTGCTTGAAATAAATGGTAGTCTACCAATGTGATCTACATGACCATGTGTTACAAGACAAAAATCAATATTTTGGGGATTAAAACTTAGCTCCTCATTATAGCTTTTGTATTTTTCATCTTGGAACAAACCGCAATCTACTAGAAAATGAACCTTCTTTCTATTCGGAAACCGTATTGTTACAATATTACAAGAACCAGTAACCTCAGGATGAAGTGCCATTACATCTACGTAAAACCCTTTTCCCATAGTAACTCCTTAAACAAAATAGTTTTCCTACATTGCACTTATATTTTATCATTAATAACAAATATAATCAATAGCAAAAAGGATAGTAGCACTATTTATTACTATCCTTTTACTCTTTTTATATTTTAATAATTATTTTCTATTCATCTTTCGTTGTATTAATTTTAAACAATTTAAATAATTCAACTATTACAAGTGGTGCAAGTATTAATAAGACAAGTTCTATTATATTTGCTGTTGGTAAAACTGGTATACTAAATATACTTCTTAAACCTGGTATTGCAAGAATCACTATCATTAATAGTGCTGATGCTCCAACTGCTAATAATAATTTTTTGTTATTTAATATTCCTGTTTTAAATACTGATTGCTTATTATTTCTAACATTAAATACGTGTACTAATTCTGAAAGTGCTAAAGTTACAAATGCCATTGTTTGACCTACTTCTATTTTAGATTCATCTAATGTTAAACCATCTATAGCTTCAGTAGTTGTTGCTAATCCTATCATAAATGCTCCTAAAGTAAGTAAACCTATCATTACACCTTGGTATATAACTCTTAATGTCATACCTTTTGTAAACACACCTTTTCCTGGTTTATTTGGCTTTCTATTCATTATATCTTTATTTGCTGGGTCAAATGCTAATGCTAATGCAGGAAGTGAGTCTGTTACTAAGTTTATCCATAATATGTGTATTGGAAGTAATATTTCCAAATGGGAAATATCTGTTATTCCAAACCAATTTGCAAATAGTGGTGTAAATAATGTTGCTAAAAATAATACTACTATTTCACCAACATTACTTGAAAGTAAGAATTGTATTACTTTTAATATATTATCATAGATACGTCTTCCTTCTTCTACTGCTGATACTATAGTTGCAAAATTATCATCTGTTAAAATTACATCTGCTGCTTCTTTTGCAACATCTGTTCCAACAACACCCATTGCACAACCAATATTTGCTTGTTTTAATGCTGGGCTATCATTTACACCATCACCTGTCATTGCAACTATTTCTCCATTTTTTTGCCAAGCTCTAACTATTCTTACTTTATGTTCTGGTGATACTCTTGCATATACTGAATAATGTCTTACATTTTTTTCTAAATCTTCATCAGACATATTCTCTAAATCTTGACCTGTTATTGCCTCATCTTCATTTTCTAATATTCCAAGTTTTTTAGCAATTGCTGTTGCTGTAATTTTATGATCCCCTGTAATCATAACAGTTTTTATTCCTGCTGTTTTACATTTTTCAACTGCTTTTTTAGCTTCTTCTCTTGGTGGGTCTATCATACCTACCATACCAACAAATATTAAATCATTTTCTATATTTTTAATTTCCTCATCTGTTGGTTTATGGTCTATTTCTTTATATGCACAAGATAATACTCTTAAAGCTTCTTTTGCCATTTCTTCGTTATTTTTTCTTACAATTTTTGCATAGGCTTCTAAATCTTGTTTTATTTCTCCATTTAATAAATAACTATTACATCTAGCAAGTAATTCGTCTACTCCACCTTTTGTATATACTATATATTTCCCATTTACTTCATTTATAGTTGTCATTAATTTTCTATCTGAATCAAATGGGACCTCTCCCATACGTGGCATTTCATCATAAATACTTGGTTCAAAGTCTAATGCAAAACCCATATCTACTAAGGCTGTTTCTGTCGGATCTCCTGTTAATGTTCCGTCACTTGAAATTTTTGTGTCATTACATAACATATTTGCTAAAACTAATTTTTCTAAATCTAAATCATTACTATCTTTATATTGTTCTACATCTTTAGTATTACCATTTATGAATATTTTTTCAACTGTCATTTGATTTTTAGTTAATGTTCCTGTTTTATCTGAGCATATTACTGTTGCGCTACCTAATGTTTCAACCGCTGGAAGTCTTTTTACAATTGCATTTTTCTTAACCATTTTTTGAACACCAATTGCTAAAACTATTGTTGATACTGCAACTAAACCTTCTGGTATTGCTGCAACTGCTAGTGATACTGCTGTCATAAACATATGAATTGGTTCTTTTCCTTGTATTAAACCTATTATAAATATTACAACACATATTGCTAATGCTGCTATACCTAAAGTTTTTCCAAGTTTGTTTAATTTTTCTTGAAGAGGTGTTATTTGTTCTTCTGTATTATCTAACATATCCGCAATTTTTCCTACTTCTGTTGTCATACCAGTTTCTACAACTATACCTTTTCCTCTACCATAAGTAACAAGGCTTGATGAGAATAACATATTTACTCTATCACCAATTCCTACTTCTTTTTCTTCTATTCTTTCTGTAGTTTTTTCAACTGGTACTGATTCTCCTGTTAGAGATGATTCTTGTGATTTTAAATTTACTGCTTCTATTATTCTTAAGTCTGCTGGTATGTAGTCTCCGGTATCTAATACTACAATATCACCTGGCACCAATTCTTTTGCAGGTACTACTGTTACTTCTCCATTTCTTACAACTTTAGATGCGTGGTCTGTTAATTTTTGCAAAGCTTCTAATGATTTTTCTGCTTTTGCTTCTTGTGATACTCCTATTATTGCATTAACTATTACAACTATTAAAATAATAATTGTATCTGTTACTCCTTCTCCTTCTGCAACTCCAACTACTCCTGATACTATTGCTGCAATTATTAATATTATTATTGAAAAATCTTTAAATTGGTCTAAAAACTTTTGAAATAAAGATTTTTTCTTTTTTGCTTTTAGCTCATTTAGACCATATTTTTCTCTTCTTTTTTGAACTTCTTCATTACTTAAACCTTTACTTAAGTCTGTTTCAAGTTCTTTTTCTACTTCCTCTACACTTTTGTTAAACCAATTATTTTGTTCCAAAAATACCACTCCTTTTTTATTTTTCTTTTTATATTATTACACATTTTGTAATTTTTAACAACAAAATAAAAAGACTTTTAAAGTTTTTTAACCTTAAAAGTCTTGCTAACTAATTTTATTTAGCTTACTAACCAGATTTTAAAATCGCGACTGTTGATTAGTAATTTAAAGCTACTCCCTTTTAATAATACCTTATATTTTATTTGGTGACCCCTACGGGAATCGAACCCATGATTCCACCTTGAGAGGGTGGCGTCTTAACCGCTTGACCAAGGGGCCTTTTTAACACCTTTTATTTATACCATTTTTTTTAGTTTTAGTCAAGTGGTTTTACTTGAATTAAATTTAAAATTTCTTTTAATCTTTTATCTTGTTTGCTTAAATATAAATAACCTATTAAAGCTTCAAAGGCTGTTGAATACATATACTCCTCCACACTTGCATTTTTAGGTAAATGATGATTTTGAGCATTTCTTCCACGTCTTACAATCTCTTTTTCCTCTTCTGTTAATTTATATATTATTGTGTTTAAAATTTCTGCTTGCTTACTAGCTTTTACATACTTTATTGCTTCTATATGTAAATTATGTGGTTTTAAATTTGTTTTATTTACTAATTCTTGTCTTACATATAATTCATAAACACAATCTCCTATATATGCCCAAGTAAGTGGACTCATCATATTTACTTCTTCTTTTTCTTTTTTTCTTTCTATTAATTCTTCCATTTATACTCCTTATATTCTTTCTAAAGTTATTTTTCCTAATTTACCATTTTTAAATTCATCTAATATTATTCTTGAAACTTTCTCATCATCTATATTACCACCAGAAATAATGCAACCTCTTTTTCTTCCTATTTCTTGCATAATTTCATAGATATTAAAATTTTCTTCATTATCTTTATTTAATATTTCTTCTACATATTCATTTGTTAACCCATATCTTGTACAAAGTTTTTCTCTTTCATTTTTTAATAAAAATTTTAATAATTCATATGCAACTTCTGTTCTTTCTAATACATCTTCTTTTATGCTTCCAGTAAATGCAAGATTTAAAGAAACTTCTTTACTGTCAAATTTTGGCCATAATACACCTGGTGTATCTAGAAGTTCAATTTTTTCATTAATATGTATCCATTGTTTTTTTCTTGTTACACCTGGTTTATTTCCAACTTCTGCTGTTGTTCTTTTGGCTATTCTATTAATAAAAGAAGATTTCCCGAACATTTGGAATTCCAAGTATCATTGCTCTTATTTTTCTTCCTACTCTTCCCTTTTCTTTTTGCTTTTCTTGTTCTTCTTCCATTACTTTTTCAATTTTCTTTTTAAAATTTTCTATTCCTTTTCCAGAATTAGAATCTACTAAAACTGCTGGAATACCTTTATTTTCAAAATAAGATACCCATTTTTGGTTTTCCTTTTCGTCTGATAAATCACATTTATTTAATACAATTATTTTTTTCTTATTTTTAGTTATATCACCAATATCAGGGTTTCTACTAGATATAGGAATTCTAGCATCTAACAATTCTATTACTATATCTATTATTTTCAAATCTTCTATTATTTCTCTTCTTGTTTTTGCCATATGACCTGGATACCAGTTAATGTTCATACTATTGTTCATTATCTTCACTCTTTCTTTTCTCTACTTCTTCTACCAATAAATCAAAATCTGATTTATATAATCTGTCTTGTTTTATTCTATATTTGTGAACTACCCATTGTCTAAAACCAATGAGATTGCGGTTGCCTATATTTCAATATTTACTCTTATTTTTCCATAAATTCATCTCAACCGTTTATATTTATTTTTTTACATCACCTTTTTTGCTATTTCCTAATAATTTTATCTTTTCAGCATTATTTAATATATTTAATTGATACTTAGCAATTTCACTTAATACTTTAAATCTTTCTTCTTTATTTTTACCTTCTTTAATCATCTCTGCATTATGTGATTCTAGATTAGATAATACTGTTAGTTCATTAATCGTAGCATAATCTCTTAAATTAGAGTTTTTAGCCAAATTCGGGTTAAGTTCTCTCCATTTTTTAGCGGTTGTATTAAACTGCCTCTTCAGCATATTTTAACCACTCTTTATTCTTATAATAATTACTATCAGGTAATATGTAGTTTTTAATTGCATCAGTATGTATTAAATAGTTGTTTTTAGTTAATATTCTTTTTATATCCCATTCTCTATTTTGATTTTCTAATGTTTTTAATCTCTCGAATTCTTTTATTAAATATAGTTTAAAAACAGGACTAATGGCTGATGCAAACTCAAAAGCAATATCTTTATAAGCATAAGTTCCACCATATTTACCACGTTTAGAATAAATGCCTATAGCATTTGTTTTGTTACACCACTCTGTAACGCTTAATGAGAAAGTGTGAAGTCCTGCTTCTTTTTTTAACCCGTCGAATTCGACGGAATTAAAATTTGGATTATACATTAATTCCCAGGTTCCTAAAAATTCCAAAGTAATTCTATTTCTTAGCCAATTTCGAATTATATCATCGGCTTTTGATTTTCCCTCTTTGTATTTACCAAAATCAGAAATACAAATATAATCATTATCATTAATGCTTTCTATATTAACTTTAATATTTTGAACCTCTATAATATTGTTTTTCATATATATACTCACCTCTTTTTATATGTTCTTAAATGGTGTAATTATATTAGAAACTCATACTAATTTTTTTCATCAAAATAGATATGTTCTTGTTTTAAAACAATTAAGAGGAATTACTCCTCTTAACTTATAATGTTCTATAATTATTTTTATCTGCTCTTTCGTCTAATTGTCTATCAAATTTTTCATTTGTATAAAACCAATCTGTTTTCTTATCTTTTGGGTGTAATTTTCTACCCTTATCCATAAGCATATCAAATAATACTCCTAATGGTAAAACTACTCCTATTATAGATATAAATATATTCATATATACACTAATATCAATTGTTTCTAATGCATTAAATACTACTTGTATATTATTGGCTATATCAACTCCAAAATACAATCCATATGCTAATAAATATAATAATGCCCCTATTAGTTTTCTTTTAACAACTAGAATTATACATACTAAAACAACAAATAATAAAATAATTTCCATTTGTTGGTTAAGTGGCTCTATTCCTCCTAAATCCCAATGCATTTGTCCTGCTAATGCAACTATAATTCTAAATATCCAAAAAACCACCATAAACATTACAAGCATCCAAGTTGAAAAATTTTTCATTTGTTTCACCCCTTTAAAATAAGGTGAAGGTAAATCAATTATTTCCTTCACCTTTTAATTTTTTTAATCTACAAAATTAAAGTCATCTTTAAATTTTTCTTTAAATATTTCAAATACTCTATTTAAAACATCATCATCTTCAACACTAACATATGATTCTTCATCTGAATTTTCATCGTCATTGTCTTCAACTTTTAAAATAACAACTTCTCCTTCTTCTTCTTCTCCTTCTTCTGTAACTGGTAATAATACTACATATTCCTCATCATCTAATTCTACTAAATCTAAAAATTCAAATTTAACCTCATTTCCATTTTCATCATTTAAGACAATGATATTGTCTAATTCTTCATTTTCTTCCATTATTTTTCTCCTTTCATATTTTTTATATTTATTTTTAAATTATAATAACATAATAATTAATTTTTTTAAACAGTATTTTTTAATTTATTTAAATATGTTTCTAAAATATATACTGCAGATATAGTATCCACTATATTTTTCTTTTTATTCTTTTTTACATCTAAAAAGTTCATTGTTCTATGAGCTTCAACAGTTGTTAGTCTTTCATCAATTGTTTCTATTTTCATTTTATTATATTTGCATTTTAGCTTATGGACAAACTCTTCTGTTATTTTTGCTCTTTCTGATATACTTCCGTCCATATTTAAAGGCATACCAACAACTATTGTATCTACTTCATATTTTTCAAATATTTCATCTAATTTTTTTAATATTACTTTATCTGAACCATTTCTTAAAATAGTCTCTAGCCCTTGAACTGTTATATTTAATTCATCTGTGATTGCTAGTCCTACTCTAGCATCACCATAATCTATTCCTAATTTTCTCATATTAATTATCTAACCCTATATATTTTTTTACCATTTTTTCTAATAATTCATCTCTTTCAACTGTTCTTATTTTATTTCTTGCATCATTATGACTTGTTATATATGTTGGGTCTCCTGATAAAATATATCCAACTATTTGATTAATTGGGTTATATCCCTTTTCTACTAATGCCTCATAAACTTCTTTTAATATTTCTTGGCATTTATTATTTTCTTCTCTCTCAACTTGGAAACTCATTGTTTTATCAAATTCCATCTTATAAATCCTCCTTTACAATTTATATATTTGTTATATCACTTTCATTAGGATTAGCATTATCCAAATATTCTTCTAATTTTTTCAACACTTCTTCTAGCCCTGTTCCTTTATAATATGAAGATATAACAAAGTTTAATCTTGGAACAGCTACATCTCTTGCAAGTTCTTTACTTAATCTTTTTCTAGATTTAACTTCCATATCAATAGTTTCAATTTCTTCTAAACTTAATTGTATTTTCATACTTTCTATTTTATCTTTCAAATCATTTAGAAAATCTGCAACAGAATTTGCTTCTACTCCTGAAAAGGCTATAACAAATTTTGGTCCCATATATCTTACAAATATATAATCTTCTGATAAATTACCTTTAATGAAATTACTTATTTCTGTTATAACTTTATTTCCTAATTCACGAGAACAATCTTTATTTATTTGTTGTATATTTATTATTTTAAACATACATATTGTAGATACTGTATATTGATCAATTGTTTCTTTACCTTTTCCATATAAATATTCTTCTGAATTCAATCCAGTAAATAAATCTTTTCTAACAATTGATTCCAATGTTTTTTGATGTACTACTGTTTTTAGTACAGATACAATATTTTCTTTTATAACTTCTAAAACTGTTGTATCTACATTATCAAAATCATGTGGTGTTCCGCTTTCTATTATCCAATAACCAATATAAACATTATCAATATATAAAGGGAAAAATATAGCAGACTTTGCTCTTCCAAATTCCATTTGTTGATAAGGAAGTCTTTCATTTTCGTTATTTACTGTAACATATTTTGGTGTTGCTGTTTCTATACTATCTTTAAACATATCCACTTCATGTAATTTTTTTAAAGAATCCCAGTGTTTTGGATCAACATTTGATGCTTTTATTTGATATTCGGCTCCATCAAATACAACTATTGTTGAATATTTGATTTCATATCTTTCAATTAATATTTCATTTATCTTTTTAATTTTATCTTCTACTGTTGATGTTTCACCAATAGCATTTATAAAATCTTGTACTACATATAAGTTTGTTATTTTTTGGTTCATATTATTATATTTTTGTATTTTTTTATGTAATCTAACATTAAATATTATTAGAGATATTACTATTATAAATAATATAATAACTATTGCTATCATCATGACTATATTTTTCCTCCTTGTTTAAAAGTTGTTTCTTCTCATTTGATTTAGAGTTGCATTCATATTTGGGGTAAATGAATTTTGTGTACTATATCCTTTTGCTGTAGGTGGCATATATGTTCCTCCTTGTGAATATAACATATCACCTAGTTCTTTTAATGCTTTTATAAATATTTTTGAATATCCTTTTAATGACACATCACACTCTATAACGCCCTCTAGATATCTTATATATGTTTCTATTTCAAATGGTATTGATGTATATCTAACTGAATTTCTATCAAATAATTCAGTCATAAAAGACATTGAAGGGTCGTTATAATATGCCATACCACCTATTATTGTTTTATCTGTTACACCTCTTAATTTTACAGATTTATTTATTACTATTCTTAATTTTCTTTCATCTAATATATTTTTTGCTTTCAATTCCCTCAAGAAACTTGTTAACGGTTGTATTGTTAACACATCTAGTGTTTGTACTAAGTATATCTCTTGTGATTGTTCAAAATATCTTAAAGGTGTATCAAAATCTGTATCAATTAAAATTAAAGTGTGATTCTTTAGTAATGTTTCTAAGATTTTATCTGTATGAACTATATCTTCTCCTTCTTCTGGTAAAGATGTATATACTGTAAGATTTTTATTAACTGGTATTCCATTTGCTACCCCTGTTGCTAATTTTTGAATTGATGTTCTTGCAATATCTCTCAAAGACTCTTCATTTTTAGTAAATATATAATATGAATTTCTATTTTTAGTTGTATCCAAAATCGCTACATTTACTCCTGCTTCAGATAATAATTCGGCTAAATTATTTACAATAAAAGATGTTCCATTTTTACCTGTACCGATAAATGTTGCAATCTTTTTATCTGGTGTTAAAAATTGTGTCAAATCTATAGTCTCAGTTTGGATATTCCTATCAATTCTTGGTTGTTCATTATTATTTATAGTATTAGAGTTATAATTATTTGAATTATATGAACTTACACTATTCATATTACTCATATTATTATTTGATTGGAAAGTATTAAAATTATCACTAGTATTAAATGTATTAATTTCATTTTGTTCTAAATCATTATCATTTCTACTATAATAATTTGTTCTTTCATCATTTTCTTCTGTAATTCCTGGTAAAATAGTCTCTTCTGGTTCATCATAATTATCTTCTTCCAATTGCCCTATTCCTGGTAATACTGTTACTTCATCATTTTTAGGTCTATTTGTTGTAACCTGTACTGGCACTGCATTTTTCTTAGGTCTACCTCTACCTTTTCTTACCGGTTCATTAATTGTTGCTTCTTCTTTAACTTCAGGAAGTGGATTTTTTCTTGGTCTTCCTCTTCTCTTTTTAGGTGGTTCTTCTACTACTGGTTCTACATCTTCAAGGTTTTCTATTTCTTCAAAATCATTTGGCTCTATATAATTATTATCTTGTTCAACTTCCATTTGTACTGGTTCTTGTATAATTGGCTGTTTTTTAGGTTTAGATAATTTTTTTGCGCCACTCATATTTACAGAAGATGGAATAACTACTGGTTTAGATAAAGTCTGCTCTTTTGGCTTTATATTTAATAAAGTTTCACTAGGTCCACCCGGAGCTTCTTCTTCTTTTGGTTTTCTTAGTTTGTCTGATATACTATTATTAAAAGACATTATTTGTTGATATTTAGGTGATCTTTCTTCTAATACTGCTCTAACATTTAATGGTAAGAATTTGCTTATTATTCTTAATTGTGTATCATTATATTGAGCTGCAATATTATCAAAACTCTCTAAATATTTGTCTTCATTTTTTCCTAACCTTCTATAATGTGCTAAAATATTTTGAATTTCAATTTCACTGACATCATTTTCATTTTCACTTTGATAATTTACATCTTCTGAATCTATTTGATAATAAGTTTTAGCTTCTTTTTTAGAACGTGGTCTATTTATTAACTTACAAACTTCTTCCACACTTCTATCAGTTCCAATCAAAGCATTATATATTCCTATGCCAAATAGTTTCACAAGCATTTCTTCACCTTTAGTTCTTCTATCAGCACAAATTAATATTATAGGAATATCACTACCTTTTGAATTCGAAGCCTCATCACTAATTCCATCTAATTTTTCAAATATAAATTTATCTATTTGATCATATTGTGTATTTGTAAAAGCTTCCAAATCTTCGCTTATAACAATCCTGTCATAAGTTTTATCTTTTTGTATCTCTTTTAATATTGCATTAAAGTAATAAACATTTTTATAAGAAATAATTTGTTTATAATCTTTTTGATATTTTTTTACAATTGATTCTGAAATCTCTTCATCACTTACAGCAAATAAAACTTTCATTTGTTACCCCCTTCCAAATTTTACAAACACTGCAAATGCTAGTGGTAAAATCTGGCAAATAATTAATATCGTTACAAACGTAACTATTAATGCCATACCTTTTTCCAAAGTATCTAATTTTCTAATACCAATTACATATTGATGTATTGCACCTATTGCAATTCCTAAGAAACATAATGGAATACTATATATTCTTACCAAATTCAGTATATATGCAACTAAACCATATACATCTGAGCCATATTTTTCTTGGTAATCTTCTAATGATTTTGCAGCATTGTCTTTAATCTCTACTATTTTGCTTTCTGTTTCTTCATCTATTGCTTGTTCTACTGCATACACATTTGTTGCAACCAAAAATGTTCCAATTATGACAATAAATACTGTAATTATTGCTAAGATTTTTTTCATTATTTTAGACTCCTTTCTAAAGTCTTTATATTGTTTTTTGCTTAAAGCCTTATACTTCTATATCATACAATAAATTAAGAAAAATATCAAGGAATTTTTTATAATTTGTTGTATAAATATTCCATATGTTTATAAACCGCGTTAGCCCAGTTCTTGTCAGTTGCATATTTTGTATTTACTCCTGTTAAAGTTGGTCCATTATAATATTTACCAGAAGCTTGTTCTCCGCCATAAATTGATGTTCCTTTAGGGTTTAAATAATATTTAACAAATACTCTTGCAATTAAATCTATGCTTTCCGAATAATCAGAAAATTCATATGCACCATTATATGGGTTTGAGTCATATGCACCATATCCGAATAAATTATATTTATCTTTAGAAATTCTAGAAGTTCCCCAACCACTTTCGTGAATAGCTACTGCTGCAACAAACAAACCGTTTATATTATATTGTTCTTCTATATAATAAAAATATTCTGCATTATTTTCCATAACTTTATTTTTATCTTTGCTATCTGTTAATACTTTCTTAAATTGCTCTAAGCTTAAACCACTTGGTTTATTAAGTTCCATATCAAAACTTAATTTTCTTATATTTGTACCATTTGAATTATTGTTTTGTGTTACATCTTCTTTTTCTTCATTTCTATATGTAACATTTTCTTTTTTTATATATCCTATACTACCTAAAGCTTCAATTTTATACCAATCACCATTTATTTCTAAAACAGTAAGTTCTGTATCTTTACCTAAAGTTGCTATTTTAGTAGAATTGCTGTTTGGTTCCAATTTAATCTCTGCTCTATCTGATGTAATATATACTTTATCTCCTACTTTTACTTTATATGTACTACCTACTCCCGAACCTACTTCTACTATTTTATTCACAGCTGCTTTTGTAATTTTGCTACTTACTTGCTCTTCTTTTACAATTTCTCCATTTTCATAAGTCCTTTTAATTGTAACTTCTTGTTTTCCTTCTCTACCTTCTTGCACAACTTGAATTACACCTTTTGGTAATTTAGAATTAGATTGATATTTTGTTATGTATTCCAAATCAATTTCTTCTGTTACAAATTCTTCTTTGAAACCGTTTTCTTTATTGTTTTCATTAATTAGTTCATCTAAATTAATTTTATCAGCATTACTAATTTTAACATTTGAACTAACTTCTACTCCAGTTTCTTTAGCAAATACTTCATTTTTATTAAAAATATAATTATATAAAATTATTGAATATAATAAAACAATTACTCCAACAAAAAACATTATTATTCTTTTTAAAGATAATTTATTTAAATTTTTATTTTTTCTCTTATTTTTACTCATATTTTTTTCTTTGGCTCTCATAATATCACCTATTATAATTCTACATTTTTAGAAGTTTTTTGTCAACGAAAAAAGGCTCTAAAAGCCCAAAGACACCAAATTGTAATATATATTTAACAAATTTGTAATAAAAGGGACGTTTCTTTTGCGACTTTTTAGTCGCATTCGGGACGGATCTTTATATAGATGTGTCCCAAATGCGACCTTTTGGTCGCAAATGAAACGTCCCCATTACCAATTAATTTCTACTTTGAATAAGTCTCCATCTATTATTATATTAAATTTTCCTCCTTGTAATTCTGTTAAACTTTTTGCAATTGAAAGCCCTAGCCCGCTTCCTTCTGTATATCTTGATTTATCTCCTCTTACAAACCTTTGCATTAATTCGTCAGAGCTTATGTTTAACTTTTCTTTTGATATATTTTTTATACTTATTTTTATATTTTTGTCTTTTTCTTCTACATCTATATATACTCTTGAGTTTTCTTGTGCATATTTTGTTATATTACTAAATAAGTTTTCTATTATTCTATATAGATACCTGCTATCTGCTTTTATTTTTATTTCTTTTTCTGGTAATTTTGTTTCTACTTGTAATTCTTTTTCTTCAAATTTATCTTTAAATTCTCCTATTGTTTGGTTTAGCAATTCTTTTACATTAATATCTTCTAAATTTAATTTAACATTTCCTGACGATACTTTTGATGCTTCTATTAAATCTTCTGTTAATTTTTTTAGTCTTTGTGATTTTTTATCTAAGATATCTATATATTCTTTTACTTTTTCATTTTTAATATCTTCTTTTTTTAATAAATCTACATAGTTTATTATTGATGTTAGTGGTGTTTTTATATCATGTGATACATTTGTTATTAATTCTGTTTTTAATCTTTCTGATTTTAAACTTTCACTTATTGCATTTGAAAAGCCACTTGCTATATCATTTACATATATAGACATTTCTTTTAAAACACCTGTTAGTTCGTTTTCGTTTAGTTTTATATCATTTTTTCCTTCATATATATCTTTTAGAGCATTTTTTATTTTTTCTTGTGCTAATATATATTTTTTTAGTCTATAATATGACCATACCCAAAAACCTATTAGCAATATTACTGCTATTCCTGTATAAAATAAACAAGCTAAACTTACACTAATTATTATAAATAACAAATAATACCAAAATAATCTTCTTTGTTCTGTTGCTTTTTCATTAAATGTTTCTACTAATTTTTTTATTTTGTTAAAGCACCATTTAAACATTTTATATATAAAGAAACTTTTTAAAAATTCATTTGCTTTTATTCTTTTTATTGTTGTTACACCTATTATTGCACATAATATGTAACACACAAAATATAAAACTAAGGCAAATACCAATGTTATATAATTTGCAATACTAATACATTGTATTGCTATACTTAAAAATATTGTTAATAATACAGACCATATTATAAATACTAATTCATATGGTAGTTTATCTATATAATTTAATTTTGTTTTTTCTCCGTCTTTTTCATATCCTATTGCAAATAACAAATATATTCCTATTGCAAATATAAATATTATGCTTATTGGTAAAACATATATTGGTAAATTTCTATTTTCTAAACAAAACTCATATATTCCTTCTATTATTTTATAATTTGTAAGCCCTCCGTGTTTTGTTTTCGTTATATCTACTATATATTTCATAATCTGTTATTTTGTTTGATACAGAATATCCTGAGTTTTCTAATTCAGAAAACATATATTGTGAATTATATTTTATATTATCTTTATTTATATATTCTATATTTGTATCTATATTTCCGTCTATACATACCCAATATCTAGTTGAATTTTTCATATTTTGTATTTCGCTATTATAATCATTTATTCTCATATTTGTAAATATTTCTTTTGTGTTTTTATTTATTATAATAAAATCTACATATTGATTTATTCCATTATAATAACTATACATATAATCTCTATCTAGATAATTTATTTTATTTCCTGATGCATCTTCTAATTCTAAAAATCTTTCTGCACCATCTTGTTCTTGGTTATACACATTTCCTACATTATCTACTATATAGTATAAATAATTATGTGCAAACATTTCTGTGTCTATAAATTTTGTACTTTCTGTGTTTCCATATTCATCTAAAAATGCTAGATGAAATATACTTATTCCCATAATTAGTACAAATATTGGTAATAATATATAACAAATTATTTTTAATAATTTTGACGTCCTTATATCCAAGAAAAACACCTCCTATTTTTCATCTTCTATTTTATACCCAACTCCCCATATTACTTTTAAATATCTTGGTTCTTTTGGGTTTATTTCTATTTTTTCTCTTATATGACGTATATGTACTGCTATTATATTTTCTGCTCCAAATCCTTCTTCATTCCATACATTTTCATAAATTTCTGGTATTGAATATACTTTTCCTTTATTTGCCATTAAAAATTTTAATATATTAAATTCTGTTGCTGTTAGTTTTACTTCTTTTCCGTCTACTGTTACTTTTTTTGTGTCATCATTTAGTACAAGCCCTGATGTACTATATATCTTTTCTCCTTTTTCACTTTCTTTATTTAAAGAAGCAAAATTCACATATCTTCTTAAAACTGATTTTACTCTTGCTATTAATTCTAATGGGTTAAATGGTTTTGTTATATAGTCATCTGCTCCCAAATTTAAACCGCCTATTTTATCATAATCTTCTGATTTTGCAGATAACAAGATTACTGGTATATTTTTTGTTTTTCTTATTTCTTCTAATGTTTCTAACCCGTCTTTTTTTGGCATCATTATATCTAGTATTATTAAATGTATTTCATTTTTACCAACTACATCTATAGCTTCTTCTCCATTATAAGCTTTTAAGATATTATATCCTTCATTTTTTAGATATATTTCTATTGCTCCTACTATTTCTTTATCATCATCTACTACTAATATGTTATACATAAAAAAACCTCCAAAAACATTTCTTTTATTTTCTACACTAATAGTATAACATATTATTTATTAATAAAAAATAGAGGAATTATTAATTTTTAATTAAGAAAAAATATCTACCACAATTGATAGATATTTTTTACACAAAAATAATTTACATTCATTATTTCCAATACTAATTTTTCAAAAACTCGACTGTATTCTACCAAACTACTCTTCATACTGTATCGCTACCAGGTCTCAGTGCTACTTAATATAAAGTACGCCACGGCAACCACAGTAACTATAGCTGCTCGTCGGACTGTAGCTGCCCCTGTCCCTTGCAGGATTAGAACCTCCACTACAGTAGTAGTAACCACCACGAAGAACTCGATTATTGCTGCTGTTGGCCTCCATTGTCCAATCATATACATTTCCTGCTAGGTCATATATATTATTTGCTTTCCAACTTTCACTATAGCCTGTTGGTCTTATAGTTCCATTTCCTGCTTCTGCTTCTCCTGTACTATCATAATAGTTTCCCCAATCTCTAGAATTACATATCTGTTCTTTTGTCTTATCTCCACTTTCTACTAGCCACATTAATGTTCTATCCCATTGACTTCCCAAAATCATACTTGTTTCTACTTTATTATTATTTCCTTTTAATTCTTTACATTTTTTATACATTTCGTACCAGTTTTGATAAATTATATCACTATTTCCCTTTACTACTACTGCTTTTTCTTCACCTAAGTTTCCTGTCTCATATCTTCCTATATAAAAGCCTCCATATTTTTCTACACTTTTTATCATATTATTAAATTCTTTCTCTAACTGCATTAAAAATTCTTGTGTACTTTCTACTCCTAATCTTTTAGTCTTTAACTTTGAATTTATATCAGAGGTTCTTACCACATCTGGCTCTCTATAACTTGTACTAGATGATATTTTCATTATTCCATTTGTTTCACTCCAATTTTTAGGATAGCTTCCTGTTAACTCATCATAATTCTTATTAGAACTACTTGTTGCAAAATCATATAGTTTCCCCCATTTCTTTCCATTTGCATCTGTTCCATACATCTTACTTGCATCTGGTACTGGTACCCATACATATTGGTTTCTTGTTGTTTTTGCTGTTTCTACATTACTATCTGTTACAGGCTCTGTTCCTTCATATATTACATATCCTGTATCTATTTCATTTTCTCCTGTAGCACTACTTCCTACATAACCTTCTGGTACTGGTACATTATCTCCACTTGCATCTTGTTTCATTATTTCTTGTATTTCTTTATCATTTTCTGCATTTATTTTATCTACGTTTGCATTTATTGTATTTGTTTTTGTATTTTCTTTTGCTATATTTTCTCCCTTTTTACTATTTACAACTACAATACCTACTCCTGCAATTATTAATATTCCAATTATTGCACAAATAATTATTACTATTTTCTTTCTTTGTTTTAACTTTTCTTTCACAATTATCTCCTCCTTTTCTATATTCTTAATATAAAAAAGATAGCAATAAAAACCTATAAACTAGGCTTTATTACTATCTTTTCTCTATTTGTTTTTATTTTTTTGTTTCTTTTATTTTTATTTACACAATTAACAAACCCACACTTTATTTCACTAAAGTATAGCTCTCTCTCTCTCTCTCTCTCTCTCTCTCTTAGAACATCAAGGCTTTCAAGTGTTATCGTCATATGTTTATCCTCTTTTCATTTGCTTTAGTTTTACTACAATCTTATTTTATATTAAAAACTTTTTATTGTAAATAGTTTTATTTTATTTTTATTATTTTATTTATTATGCAGTTTCTTTATTACCTTGTGGTTCTTGTCTTTTCTTTTTAACAAAAGCTTTTTTTAATTCTTTCTTTTCACCTTCAATAACTTTAGGTCCTTCTGTTCCTAAAACAGTACCTTTTGTAATAATACATTTTTCTATATTAGTTTTAGAAGGAATATCAAACATAATATCTCTCATTATTTCTTCAATAATAGAGCGAAGACCTCTTGCACCTGTTTTTCTCTCAATTGCTTTATCAACAATTGCTTCTAAAGCTTCTCTTTCAAAAACAAGTTCTACTCCATCTATTTCAAATAATTTTTGATATTGTTTAACTAAAGAATTTTTAGGTTCTTCTAAGATTTTTATTAAAGTTTCTTTATCTAAATCTCTTAGAGTTGCAACAATAGGTAATCTTCCTATAAATTCAGGAATTAAACCAAACTTTAATAAATCTTGTGGTAATAATTCTTTAAATACTTCGTATTTATCTTCATCTTTTTTAACTTGAACTCTTTTACCAAAACCAATTTCTTTTTCTCCAGTTCTTTCTTTAATTATATTTTCTAAGCCTTCAAAAGCTCCACCACATATAATTAAAATATTTTCAGTATTTATTTGTAATAATTCTTGATTTGGATGTTTTCTACCACCTTGTGGAGGAACAGATGCCATTGTTCCTTCTATTATTTTAAGTAAAGCTTGCTGTACACCTTCTCCACTTACATCTCTAGTAATTGAAACATTTTCAGATTTCCTTGCAATCTTATCAATTTCATCAATATAAATAATACCTTTTTCAGCTTTTTCTATATCACCATCAGCTGCTTGTATTAATTTTAAAAGAATATTTTCAACATCTTCACCAACATAACCAGCTTCAGTTAAAGTTGTAGCATCTGCAATTGCAAAAGGAACTTTTAATATTTTAGCTAAAGTCCTTGCAAGTAAAGTTTTTCCACAACCTGTTGGTCCTAGTAATAAAATATTAGATTTTTGTATTTCTACATCATCATCTTTTTTAGCATTTTCTTCGTGTGCTATTCTTTTATAATGATTATAAACTGCAACAGATAAAGTTTTTTTAGCTTCATCTTGCCCTATTACATAATCATCTAATATATTTTTTATTTCTTCTGGTGTAGGTAAATTTTTCACTTCATTTAAAGTATAACCTAAATGTTCATCTTCATATAATTCAGTTTCTATTATACTATTACATAATTCTACACATTCATCACAAATGTACACTCCAGGACCTGCAACAATTTTTCTTACATTTTCTTGTGCCTTTCCACAAAATGAACATCTTACACTTCTTGGTTTATCATTTTTTGCCATAAGTCTCTCCTTTATTTCTTATTTTTTATTTTCTTTTGTCCATAATACCGTCTATCAAACCATATTTTAAAGCTTCTTCAGCTGTCATATAGTTATCTCTTTCAGTATCTTTTTGAATTTGTTCTACTGTTTGACCTGTTCTTTCACTTAAGAATTTATTTAATTTTTCTCTTGTTTTAACTAAATGGTCTGCGTGAATTTTAATTTCTGTTGCTTGACCAGAAAGCCCTCCACCACCAATTAATGGTTGGTGAATTAATATTTCAGCGTTTGGTGTCGCAAATCTTTTTCCTTTTTCACCAGCAGCTAAAAGTGCTGCACCCATACTTGCAGCCATACCAATACAAATTGTAGATACTGGGCAAGTAATATAATTCATAGTATCTATTATTCCCATACCATCTGTAATAGAACCACCTGGTGAATTAATATATAAACTAATTTCTTTTTCAGGGTCTTCTGACTCTAAGAATAATAATTGTGCAATTACTAGGCTTGAAGTAGTTGGGTTTACATCTTCACCTAAAAATATAATTCTATCTTTTAATAATCTTGAGAAAATATCATATGATCTTTCTCCTTTACTTGTTTGTTCAATAACATATGGTACTAAACTGTTTTTTTCTAACATTTAAATTCCTCCTTTAGTATTTTCCTCTTTCTTTTTTTAGAAATTTTGGACATATCTACTTTATAATACAAATTCCAATTGTTTACAAAAAAGCAGGGGCTAAAACTTTACTAATAATTTTATCCCCCAGCATATTTTATTTCTTTATTTTTGCATTTTTAATTAAGAATTCTATTGCTTTTTCTGTTTCTATACTTTCTTTTATATAATTTCTTACATTTTCATTTTTTAAGAATTCTTCGTCATTTTCTTTTCCGTAATTTTTTGCCATTTCTTTTAATTTATCTTCTACTTCTTTATCTGTTGCTTCTATTTTTTCAGCTTTTACTACTGCTTCAATTGCTAATCTTGTTTTTATTCCTTCTTGAGCTTGAGGTTCGTATTCTTTTTTAATATCTTCTTCTGTTTTACCTACCATTTTTAGGTATTGTTCTACTTTTGCTCCTTGATATAATAAACGATTTTCAAAATCTTTATACATTCTATCTACTTCTGCTTCTATCATACCAGAAGGTATATCTACTTTAACGTTTTCACAAAGAGCTTTTACAACTGCGTCTTCTGTTTCATATTTTGTTCTATCTTCATTTTGTTTTTCTAATTTTTTCTTTATATCTTCTTTAAGTTCATCTAAAGTATCAAATTCGCTTGCGTCTTTTGCAAATTCATCATCAAGTTTTGGTAATTCTTTTTTCTTTATTTCGTGTAATTTTACTTTAAATGTTGCATCTTTATCAGCTAAATCTTTTGAGAAATACTCTTTAGGGAATTTTACATTTACATCTTTTTCTTCTTCTAATTTCATACCAATTATTTGGTCTTCAAAACCTGGTATAAATGTATTACTTCCTATTTCTAATTCATAGTTCTCTGCTTTTCCACCTTCAAAAGCTTTTCCGTCTGCAAAACCTTCAAAATCTATTGTAACAATATCGCCTTTTTCTACTGCTCTATCTTCTACTGATATTAATCTGCTATTATGTTCTTGCATATGTTCTAATTCGTGTTCTATATCTTTATCTGTTACATTATACTCAATTTTTGGAATTTCTATACCTTTATATTTTCCAAGTTCTGCTTCTGGTTTTGTTTGTAACATAACTGTAAAGATTAAATCTTTTCCTTTTTCCATTTGTTTAATATTATCAATTTCAGGTCTTGCAACAATCTCTACCTTATTTTCAGCTATTGCTTCTTCTAAAGCTTCTTGTGCAACTTCATTAAAAGCATCTTCGTAGAATATTTCTTTTCCATAATATTTTTCTACTATTTGCATTGGTGCTTTTCCTTTTCTAAAACCTGGTATATTAAAATATTTTGCATTTTGAAAATACACTTTCTTTATTGCATCTTCAAATTTTTCAGCTTCCACTGTTATTTCAAATTTTACTTCATTTGCGTTTTCTGTTTTTTCTAATTTACATTTCATTTTATTCAACCCTTTCTTTCTTCATATAGCTTAGTTATTATATCAACTTTTTTAGAATTTTGCAAGGAATTTTTAAAAAATACTTGTTTTTTTTTTATAATTATGATAAACTTTAATATAGTCAAGTTTATTTTTGAAATTTTAGGAGGTGCAATATAAATGGCAAAATGTGCAATTTGTGATAAAAAACCAACAGTTGGTAAACAATTAAGTATTACACGTTCTCACGTAAGTAAGAGATCACCACGTACTTGGAAACCAAACTTAAGAACTGTTAAAGCAGAAATAAATGGTGAAGTTAAAAAAATTCACGTATGTGCAAAATGTTTAAAAAATGGGAAAGTTAAAAGAGCTTAAATTTT
>CALXEY010000010.1 GCA_944387455.1 uncultured Clostridia bacterium | reverse complement strand
TAATTTTTATATATTGTGTTTAGATTTTTGTCCATAACTATGATTTTAACAGTTGTAGAACCAACATCTAAACCTACGTGTAATAATTCTTTATTATCATTATTGTTCATGACAAAATCTCCCTTTCTGTCTATAAAAATATACTTTCTAACACCCTTATTTTATACGGAAATAGCCTTTTTGTCAAATGGAAAAAACTGTAAAAATGTAAGCTTTATAAAACAAGTTTAGTTCTAAAAAGGACAAACAAATAATATTATTAAATAAATAATAAAAGAAAAGAGGAGGAAGTTTAGAAGATGAAAAATAAAAAAATTATAATAATTTTTTCCGTTATATTTATTATATTAGTAGTTGGAGGTTATTTTTTAATTAATTATTTAAAAGGAATAAACGAAAGTAAAAACAATAGTGGAGAAATTGTAGAAGAATATACTCCAGAAGAAGAAATAACAGAAGAACAACTAAGGCAAACAATTGTGAGTTTGTATTTTCCAAACAAAGAAACAAAGGAATTAGAGCCTGAAGCAAGGATGGTTGACATTAAAGAAATGTTAAAGACTCCTTATGACAAATTGGTGAATTTGTTAATAGAAGGACCAAAAGATGAAACTAAAGAAAAAATAATTCCAGATAATACTAAATTATTAAAAACTAGTTTAGAAGGTGATTGTGTAACATTAGATTTCTCACAAGAGTTTTTAAATTACAACAAAGAAGATGAAAAAGCAAAAGAAAATTTAATAAATAGTTTAGTAAACACTCTAACACAGTTAAATGAAGTAAACAGTATAAAAATATTAATAAATGGAGCTGAAAATGAAGAGTTTAATGAAATATACACACTAAATAAACCTACTTCTTAAAAAATTTATATAGATGAATATAACGTTTAAAGTTTTTTAAATTATTTAAAAAATATTCAACTTCATTTAATGATTTAATTGTATTTTTAGTACAATTATTAAAATTAAAATGTTTTCTATGAGGTGGTCTATTATCACCTCTATTTTCATTTTCCATAGCAAACCTCAACAAATCTTTTAAAGTTTTTTATATATAATATGTTTTATAAAAAGAAGATGACATTGATTTTTCTAAGATATTATAGTAAAATGTTATTGTAAAAAACAAAAAAGAAAGAAGGTATAAGAGATGAAAGAAATACCATATGGAATAAGTAATTATGAAGAATTAATAGAAGAAAATTATTATTATGTAGATAAAACTAGTTATATAGAAAAATTAGAAAGTTTAGCTCAAAAAAGAATAATGTTTTTACGTCCTAGAAAGTTTGGTAAAACATTATTTACAAGTGTACTAGAAAATTATTATGATATAAATAAAAAAGATAGTTTTGATAAATTATTTGGAGAGACATATATAGGAAAACACCAAAGCAAATTAAGAAACAGTTATTATATATTAAGATTTAATTTTTCTGGAATAGATACAGATAATGTACAAAAAACAATAAATAATTTCAAAGAAAAAGTAACAGCATCTATACAAGATTTTATAGATAGATATAAATTAGACTTTTATATAAATCCAGAGTTAAGTGCTGAAGGGTTATTAAATAATTTAATAATAGCTTTCAAGAACCAAAAACAGGGAGAAAAGATATATGTAATAATAGATGAATATGACCATTTTGCAAATGAACTATTAGGGTTTAGAACAGAAGATTTTAAAAGTCTCATATCAAAAAATGGAAAGGTAAGAAAATGGTATGAAATATTAAAAGAAGGAACGGAAAGTGTAATTGATAGAATATTTATAACAGGAGTAGCACCAATAACATTAGATAGTATGACGTCAGGGTTTAATATAATATTTGATTTAACAAGAGATCCGAGATTTAATGAAATGATTGGTTTCACAAAACAAGAATTAATAAAGATAATGGAATCACAAGAAATAGCTAAAGAAAAACAAGAAGAATTACTTCCAATAATGGAAGAAAATTACGATGGGTATAGATTTTCAAAAGATGTAGAAACAAAGTTATATAATTCAAATATGTGCTTATATTTTTTAGATTCTTATACAAGTTTGGGAAAAGTGCCAGAGGAATTAGTGGATACAAATATAGCAAGTGATTATAGTAAAATAGGAAATATGCTAAGATTATGTAGAAATGAAAATAGATTAGATATAATAGAAAAAACATTATCAGGAGAAGGAATTGCAACCACATTAGTTAGACAATTTAACCCAGAGAAAAGTTTTGGTGAAACAGAAATGGTATCAATGCTATATTATTTAGGATATTTAACAATAGTGGGAGAAGATATAGGAGACCCAATATTAAAAATACCAAATCAAGTGATAAAAGAAATATATGCAGAATACTTCTTAAAAGTATTAAGAGAAGATATAGATTTAGATATAGACGTAAATTATAATGAAATATCAAGAGAAATATTAAAAGAAGGAAAAATAGATAAATTAATAGAATTATCAGGAGAATATTTAAGTGGTTTATCTAATAGAGATTACCAAAACTTTGATGAGAAATATGTAAAAATAATGCTTTATTGCATAGCAAGAACAACAAAAAAGTTTATAGTAAAATCAGAATTTGAACTAGGAAGAGGATATAGTGATATATTATTACTACCAAAAGATTTAAATAATGATTATTATTCTGTAATGATAGAGTTTAAATACTTAAAAAAAGATGAAAAAAATAAATTAAAAGAAAAACAAGAAGAAGCAAGAAAACAAATAATAGAATATAGTAATAAAGAAGAAATAAAAGCATTAAAAAACATAAGAAAATATACTATTGTAACAGTAGTAGATAAATTATATGTAGAAGAAATTTAATGCGACAACTGGGGACGGGACTTTTTTGTCGCATTTCAGAAATATATGGAAAAGTGAGACAAAAAAGCTCCGTCCCCCATTTGTCTCAAAAAGGATTTATTATGGAATTAAATAATGATGAGAGAATTGATGATTTAGAGTTTAAAGGTTTAAAAATTATACAAAACGCAAATGGTTTTTGTTTTGGAATAGATAGTGTTTTATTATCTGATTTTGCTAAAAATATTAAGAATAATTGTACAGTTTTAGATTTAGGAACAGGTACTGGTATTATTCCTATTTTGTTATGTGGTAAAACTAATTTAAAAGAAGTTATTGGCGTAGAGGTACAAGAAGAAGTTGCAAATATGGCTAAAAGAAGTAGTATGCTTAATAACTTAGAGAATAGATTTAAGGTTTTAAATGATAATATTTTAAATTTAGGTAAATATTATAAAAACCAAACTTTTGATGTTATTACAACAAACCCACCTTATAAGGAAAAAGATACTGGTGTTATAAATGAAGATAAAAGAAAATTAATTTCTAGAAATGAAATTACAGCAAGTTTAGAAGATTTTATAAGAGTAGCAAAAGACCTTTTAAAAGATAAAGGTGAGTTTTATATGGTACATAGACCTGACAGGTTAGTTGATATTTTGAGTTTATTAAGAAAATATAAATTAGAACCTAAGGAAATTAGATTTGTATATTCTAACAAAGATAAGCCACCTAAACTTGTTTTAATTAAAGCTATTAAAAATGCAAATAAGTTTTTAAAAGTTGATAATAATTTATATATTTATGACGATAATGGTAATTATACAGATGAGATTTTAGAAATTTATCACAAAAAATAAAAATAAATAGGAAAATAAAGAGAAAAGAAGAAAAAAGAAAACAATAATGAAAGGAAAAGAAAATGGAAGATAGAAAAGAAGGAGTTTTATATTTAGTTGCAACTCCAATTGGTAATTTAGATGATATTACTTTAAGAGCAATAAAAGTGTTAGAAGAATCGGACTTAATTGCAGCAGAAGACACTAGACATACTTTAAAATTATTAAATCATTTAAATATTTCTAAACCTATGATTAGTTACCACAGGCATAATGAAGAGTTTAGATGCGATTTTTTAATTAAAGAATTAAAAGAAGGTAAAAATATTGCTTTAGTTTCTGATGCAGGAACACCAGGTATTAGTGACCCAGGTGAGGAAATTGTTAAAGCTTGTATTGGAGAAAATATAAAAGTAGTACCAATTCCTGGTGCTTGTGCTATGATTAATGCTTTAATTACATCTGGTATTAGTACAAAAGAGTTTTGCTTTTTTGGTTTCCTTCCTTTGAATAAAAAGAATAGAAAAGAGAAGTTAGAAGAAATTAAAAACATTAATAAAACTATTATTTTATATGAAGCTCCTCATAAAATTAAAAGTACTTTGGAAGATTTAAAAACTATTTTAGATAAAAATAGAAAAGTCGTTTTAGCAAGAGAGATTACTAAAATGTATGAAGAGTTTATTAGAGGTAATATTGATACTATTTTAGAAAAAGCTGATAATTTAAAAGGTGAAATGGTTTTAATTATTGAAGGTAATTTAGAAGAAAAAGAAAATGAACTTAATAATTTAAGCTTAGATGAACATTATAATTATTATGAAGAACAAGGCTTTAGTAAAAAGGATATTATTAAAAAGATTGCTAAAGATAGAAATGTTAATAAAAATGAGATTTATAAACAATTTATAAATAAAGAAGAAGTTTAAGCTTCTCCTTTATTTTTTGTTATCTTCTTTTAAATTTGCGATTTTTTCTGAACATTTTTTACAAATTTGCTTATCGTGATATGTTACTAAATTC
This sequence comes from uncultured Clostridia bacterium, assembly GCA_944387455.1. Lineage (GTDB taxonomy): Bacteria > Bacillota > Clostridia > TANB77 > CAG-508 > CAG-269. Next base: position 25,515 of record CALXEY010000010.1, on the reverse strand, counting down.
TTTGTACTTCCACAGAATATACAATTAGGTTCAAATTTTTTTATTACTATAGAAGAACCGTCTACATAGATTTCAACTGGATCTTTTTGAGATATATCAAATTGATTTCTTATTTCTATTGGAATTACTACTCTACCTAGCTCGTCCAACTTTCTAACAATACCTGTTGATTTCATAACAACTCCCTCCTTTAAAAGTTATATATTTCAATCTTTTATTTTTAGTATATATTATCATAAATAAGTTTTTTGGTCAATTGCCTAGGAATAAAATCTATACTTATAAAATAAAATTAGTGAAAGGTGATGATATGTTAAATATAATTTTCCCAATTTTTATTTTAATTTCTTTTGCTTTTGGTATTTTTACAGGAAGGGTAGAAGATTTAAATAATTCTATTTTTGATAGTACAAACCAAGCAATTACGTTGTCTTTTGAGCTACTTGGCACTATGTGCTTATGGAGTGGTATTATGAATATTGCAAGTAAAACTTCTTTAATTAGTAAGCTTATTAAATTATTATCTCCTATTCTTAATTTTTTATTTCCTGATTTAAAGGAAAATAAAAAAATTAAAAAAGAAATTTCTATGAATATCATAGCAAATATTTTAGGATTAGGTAATGCTGCTACTCCGTTAGGTTTAAAGGCTATGAAGTCTATGCAAGAGGAAAATAATAATAAAGATGTTTTATCTGATAGTATGATGATGTTTATTGTTATTAATACTGCTTCTATACAACTTATTCCTACTACTGTTATTGCTATTCGTAATTCTCTTGGTTCTAATAACCCAAGTTCTATTATTTTTCCTACTTGGGTAGCTACTATTATTGCAGCTATTGTTGGGGTTTTTGTTACTAAATTTGTTATAAAACTAACAAAAGGAGCAAAATAATATGCAAGTGATTAACTTTTTTTCTAATTTAGCTATGCCTATGGTTATTTTTTTTATTGTTTTATATGGAGTAAGTGAAAAAGTTAAGGTTTTTGATAATTTTTTAGAAGGTGCTAAAGAAGGCATTAAAACTACTTTTTCTATTTTACCAACTCTAATTGGTTTGTTTTTAGCAATTGGAGTTTTAAGAAGTTCTGGCGTTTTAGATTTTATTATTAAACTTTCTAGCCCTATTTTAGAAATATTTAATTTTCCAAGTGAGCTTATGCCACTAGCTATTTTAAGACCTATTTCTGGTAGCGCTTCTATTGCTGTTGCTACAGATATTATGAAACAAGCAGGTGTTGATTCTTTAATTGGTAATATTGCTTCTACTATTATGGGCTCTACTGAAACTACTCTTTACACAATTGCTATTTATACTAGTTGTATTAAAATAAAAAAGACTAGATTTATTCTTCTTGCTGCTCTTACTGCTGATATTACTGGTATTATTGTAAGTAACTTTATTTGGAATTTTTTATAAATGTAAAAAATAGGTTAGATAAAAAATATTTCAAACAAGGTATTTACAAAATTAATATTTATGTGTAAAATAATCTTGTACAAATATTATCTTTTTATTAAAAGGTTATAAAAAAATAGTAGAGTACTTTGAAAATTAAATAGTTTTAGATATCTTTGTTTAATAGTTAAGGGAAATACTATTTTTAGATAATTTTTTAATAAGGAAATTTTATTTCTTATTTTTTTAAACCCAAAACACGACATAAATGATGCATAAAAACAATAGAAATTATCAATTAAACATTAAAGTATAAAAGAGAAAAATAAGGAAACAATTATACTAAAGAAAGGAGATTTTTTATGAAACAAAATGAAAGAAAAGAATTAAACAAAGGTATTACATTAATTGCGTTAGTGATAACAATAATTGTGATTCTAATCCTTGCGGGAGTAAGCATCGCTATGCTTACAGGTGAGAACGGTATTCTTTCTCAAGCTCAAAAAGCAGGAGAACAAACTGATATAGGGAAAGAAAAGGAAGATATTTCACTAGCATATAATGGAGCAAGAGCAGAAAATAATGGTGGAGATGTAGATGCAGACGACTTAAACAGAAATTTTGGTTATAGTAATACAGAAGCCGAGGCAGAAGGAAGTAACCCAATAACAGTAACATTTAAAGAAAGTGGAAGACAATATACAATTGATGAAAACGGAGTTATTTCAGATCCAGTAGAAGCAAATATTATAGCTAGTATAAGAATAGAGGGAGAAAAAGTAACAACACCACCAATGCCATCAAGTGATTTTTCATATGTAGAAGGGTCAGTAGATGATGGATATGTAATAAAAGATGGAAAAGGAAACGAATATGTATGGGTACCAGTAGATAAAAACCAAAAAATAAAAGTAAATGTAACAAGTAAAGAAGAAATAACAAGTATTACATTAACAGATCCATATGGAGATATAATTTTAACAGAAAGCAATAAAGGAACATCTTATACTAATGATAATATAGAACCTACAATAAATGGACCATACATTTTGAAAGTAGCAACAGCAAATGAAGAAAAAACAACAATACTAGGAGTTCATAGTTTATATGCACAAGATACTTTTAGAGATTGGGAGTTATTGCTAGAGAATGATAGTATAGAAGAAGCAATTGAACTTCAAGTAAAACAAGCACTAGAGGAAATTGAAAAAAAAGCAAGTGAAGCTGGTTATGATAATGTGGAAGATTTTGCCAATGCAATGCTTGAAAGTCAAGGACAACCAACACTAGAAGAAATGGGATATTCATCTGTAAGAGAATTTTTAGAAGAAATGTGTTATCAAGAATTATATTACCTAGAAATGAAAGAAGATTATTCAGACCCAGAAGATTATACAGCATCAGTAAATGAAAATGGAGGCTTTTATATAGGAAGATATGAAGCAAGTTATGAAAATGGAAAGCCGGCAAGTAAAACTTCAGAAAAAATAAATGATAGTGACAATACAGTAACAGAAAATGGTATGCTATGGAATAACATATCACAAACAGATGCATTATCAAAAGCAAAAGGTTTGTATACAAGTGGAGAGTTTACAAGCTCATTATTAACAGGAGCAGCCTGGGATAGAACATTAGGGTGGTTGGAAGAAACAGAAGCTGTAACTTCATTTGAAATAGTAGGAGATAGTAAAAATTGGGGAAATTATTATGATGATTCTTTTTCAGGAACAGATGATTTAATAAATACAGGTTCAAAAAGTGAAACAGAAAAAAATCATATATTTGATTTAGCAGGAAATGTAGATGAATGGACAACAGAGGCGGAATCTTCAGGCCACAGAGTCTATCGAGGGGGCGATTACAACGGGACTGGTTCTAGCTTTCCTTGCTCTAATCGTAGCCACACTAGCCCAGGCTTTACCTATTCTCTCCTCGGATTCCGTTTAGCTTTATATTTGTAGTACTGAAAGCTAAAGTCGTTTACTTAAAAATATAGAATATTAGAAAAAAATAGATTTTTATGAAATAAGGTCAAAGCGAATTGGAGATACGCTTTGTAGAAAATTTTTTATCTGTCTTTAGGCAGATGAAAAATTTTCTACCTTGCGTGGCGCCACTTGCGTGGCGCCACTTGCGTGGCCTTTTTTGCACTTTTTAAGCGCAAAAAAGGTTACTAAAAATAGTATAAGTTATACTAAAATTGAAGGTGGTGATAATATGAGCTTTTGTGAAATGTTGGAAATATTAAAAGAAAAAAATGCTGGTAGAATAGTTTTATGTAATAATGGAAACTTTTATACAGCAATAGGAAATGATGCAATAGTTTTAAATAAAATATTAGGCTTAAAACTTAGTTGTATGAAAACAGGACTTTGTAAAGTTGGTTTTCCAATTAATGCCTTAGAAAAATACACAGGTTTATTAATAAAAACTGGGTATAGTTTTATAATTTATGATTTTAATAGTGAAAAAGAAGAAATAACTATAATAATAAGCTGTTTAGGAATAAGATTAAATTGGAAAATAGAAAAAAATAAATGTTTTAGTTGTGAGAAATTTAAAAATAAAAAATTAGATAAATATACAAATGCAATAATAAAGATGCGTAAAAGAGAAGAAGAAGAGGAAAGAAAATTTAAGGAAATAGAAGAAGATGAAGAATAAAGAAATATCACAAAATGGACTAAAACTAATTCCAAAAACAGAAATTTATTTAGATTATATATTAGATTTAATAGTAAAAATACCAAGAACAGAAAGATTTAGTATAGGAACAGAATATAAATTAAGTTTGTATAAAATGCTAGAAAATATAATGTATTTAAATAAAATGGATAAAACAAATAATAAAGATGTAATTATTCTTTTAAATAAAATAGATAGTTTATTGATGACACAAAGAATTTATTTAAGAATAATGGTAAAAAATAAATGGATAGATAAGAAAAAATTCCAAGTAGCAATGGGGCTTATTTATGAAATAGGAAAAATACTAGGGGGACTAATAAAATTTTATGCCAAAAACATTAAGAAATAAGTATTATGAAAAGTTGTGTTTTGAAAAGCTAATGGAAGCACATAGGAAAGCAAGAAGAGGAAAAGGTTTGAGAAAAGAAATAATAAAATTTAATTTAAAACAAGAAGAATATATTTATTATTTGTTAGAAATTTTAAGTAATAAAACATATAAACACGGTGGTTATGAAGTTTTTTATGTAACAGAACCAAAATTAAGAAAAATAGAAAAAAGTAGATATATAGATAGGGTAGTACATAGGTGGTTAGTAGATAATTTTCTAGAACCATATTTTGTACCTAGTTTTATTAATAATTCTTATGCGTGTATTAAAGGTAGAGGTATGCATAAAGCTTGCTTAGATGTACAAAAAGCAATGAGGAGTTGTAAAAATAAGTGGGAAAATTACTATATATTAAAAATGGATATAAGCAAATATTTTGAAAACATAAATAAAAGAATATTACTTAGTATTTTAGAAAAGAAAATTTTGGATAAAGATGTAATATGGTTAATAAAAGAGATATTATATTCTCAAGAAAAAGAAGTGGGCTTAGAAATTGGAAATTATACCTCACAGCTATTTGCTAATATTTATTTAAATGAGCAAGACCAGTATGTGAAAAAAGAACTTGGTGTAAAATACTACTTTCGCTATATGGACGATTCTGTTTTAATGGTGCCTAGTAAAGAAGAAGCAAAATACTGTTTAGAAAAAATAAAAAATTTTTTATTTTTGAAGTTAGGGCTTTGTTTAAATAAAAAAACACAAATATTTAAATCAAAACAAGGAATAAACTTTTGTGGTTATAAAATAAATGAAAATAGATTAAAATTACGAGATAAAGGAAAAAGAAAATTAAAGAAAAAAGTTAAGAAATTAAAAAGTTTAATAAAAGAAGGTAAAATATCTAGTGTAGAAGCAAAACGTTTTCTTTCTGGACATATGGGTTATATAAAAATAGCAGATACGTGGACTTTAGAAAATAAATTATTTTTTAGAGAAGATAATATTGTACAATAATAAATTAAAAAATAAGAAATAAATAAGAAATAAAACTAAAATAAAAAATAGGGATAAACCAAAAGGCGAAATCTTCAGACAACAGAGTCAATCGAGGGGGCAATTACAACAATACTGGTTCTAACAATCCTTGCTCTAATCGTAACAACAATAGCCCAGACAATACCAATTCTAACATCGGTTTCCGTTTAGCTCTAATATTATTCTAGATTATATATTTTACGGAATATATACAATGAAGTATTAGATATTAAAGGGGTTTATTCCTTCCTAATTTAGGTAAAAATAAAATAGTAAAATAGGTATTAGTAGAAATAATTATTATTTCCAATATACTTATTTTACATATAAAATAAAAAATAAGGAAATAAAATGAATAAATGCTTTTTAATTGGAAAAATAATTAGTAAAATAAAATTTGATTTTGTAATCAGTAATAAAAAAACAAATAAAATATCAAGAATAGAGTTTTATATAAAATTAAAAAATAATAATATAATAAAAATAATAGCATACAACGAATTAGCAGATAAATGTTTTAGAGAATTAGAAAAAGAAGAAATAATAATTATTCAGGGGAGAATAAATACTTTAGGGGAAGTAGAACTAGAAGAATTTTTTTGTTTAGAAAATCGTTTGTAATAAATAGAAAATTATGGTAAAATGTTTAAAACAAAAAATAAAAAAGTAAAAGGAGAGCCTTATGGAAGAAAATATTAAAAATATTATTTTGTTAGGCGAAAATGTAAATACAGAATTAAAAGAAGCAAGCAATGGCTTGCCAAAAAGTATATTTCAAACAGTATGTTCTTTTTTAAATACAACAGGTGGTTATATAATTTTAGGTGCAAATGATAAAAAAGAAATTGTCGGAATAAAAAAAGAATTAATAGATAAAATAAAAAAAGATTATACAACTATGTGCAATAATAAACAAATAATAGAACCTACAATTATATCAGAACTAAAGGAAATAAAAATAGACGGAAAAATACTTTTGTATGTTCATATAGAAGAATCAACAGAAATTCATAAAAATAAAGGAAAAGTATATATTCGTAATTATGAAGGAGATTTTGATATATCAAATAATATTCCATTAATAGCTAGTATTCACAATAAAAAAAGAAAAATATTTGATGAAGATACAGTATATCCATATGTTTCTGTAGAAGAAGATTTAAGACACGACTTAATAGAAAAAGCAAGAAAAATGGCAAACTCGAATGTTAAAAAAAGACATATATGGATGGATATGACAGATTTAGAATTATTAAAAAGTGCAGGTTTGTATAAAAAAGACAAAGACACAGGAAAAGAAGGTGTAACTCTTGCAGGTGTTATGTTATTTGGTAAAGATAATATAATAGCAAGTGTTAACCCATATTGTAGAACAGATGCTTTATATAGAGTTGATGACTTAGATAGATATGATGATAGAGATTTTGTAGAAACAAATTTGCTAGATATGTATGATAGATTAATTGACTTTGTTGCAAAATATACAATGGACAGATTTGCATTAGATGAAAATGCAAGAAGAGTAAGCCCAAGAAATGTAATGGTGCGTGAAATAGTTTTAAATACTATAATGCATAGAGATATAACTGACGGACATACAAGTAGAATAATTGTATATAAAGATAAATTAATATGTGAAAACCCAAACTCTTTCAGAACAGACGGAATTCTTACAGTTAAAAACTATACTCCTTTTGCTAAAAACCCTACACTTGCGAAATTTTTCAGAGAAATAGGTTATGCAGATGAATTAGGAAGTGGTTTTATAAAAATAACAAAAAATTCATATTTGTATTCAGGAAAACCACCAATTTTTGAAGATAAGCAAATGTTCAGAGTAACAATTCCATTGTTAAGAGATGAAAAACTAGATGAAAGTGATTTAATAAATTTAGCAAATGGCACTTTAAATGGCACTTTAAATGGCACTTTAAATGGCACTTTAAATTTAGTATTAAACGAATTAAAAAACAACAATAGAATAACACAAAAAGAAATATCAGAAAAAATGGGAATACCAATTAGAACAATAAAAAGAAATTTCGAAATATTAAAAGAAGAAGGATATATTCAAAGAGAAGGTTCTAAAAAAAGTGGATATTGGAAAATATTAAAAGATAAATAAGATAGTGTAATTTATTATTATATTACTTGCGAAAATTTTCTAAAAATACTACTTGTATAGTACCAAGTTCTATAGTATAATATTAAAAGTTAAAAATAAAAGAAGAGGAGAAAATCTCCTCTGGGTGTCATTTGTTAGTTGAAATAAAGGCAACTACAATCACATTGAATTTAGACAATGCGAGTTCACTTGGAGTTAACGGTACGAACTCAATTCCTTCTTGTGAAAAAGAAAAATATGTATTGTAACCAATTAAAGAAATTAAAAATATAAAGAAACATATTATAAATACAATAAAAGAACGCCCTAGATACTTTATTGTCAATTCAGAGTTGCCTTTTTTCAATTCATATCACTTCCTAGCAAAATTATGTTGTAACAGGTGCAATATATCAGTAGTTGTGAGTGGAACTACTTTTGGTCAATCAGTAGCTGTGGATAATGATTGATGCACCTGTTAATGAAGTGATTAGTTAACTGATAAATATAGTACAACAAAAGAAAATGCAAAAGTCAACATTTGTACAATAATAAAACGAAATTTTAAATTTAAGTAAAATATAAATAGTGTATTATGTATTATAAACATAGTTAATTCAAACTTTTAATTCTTGTTTTTCCTATTTTGAAGATATCAAAAAATAAATTTAAGAAAGAAGGTATTGTATGAAAATAATTTTATTTATATTAATATTTTTAATAGTAAGAAAAATAATAATAAAAAAGAAAACAAAAGAATTAATAAAAGAATTGGAAATAAAAAATAGATAAAAAGAAAAAATAAAAAATACAAAGTAGAAAAAGAAAAACACAGATAATAATTATCTGTGATAAGTTTCGTTATGAGAAATTTTAAAACTTCTAAAAATTTGTTCTAAAAGGAATACTCTAAACAATTGATGAGGAAAAGTCATTTTAGAAAAAGAAATTATCTTATTACAATTATTTAGAAGTTCATTTGTTAAACCTAAAGAACCACCAATAATAAATGAAATATTGCTATTTTCCATAGAAATATTATCAATAGTTTTAGAAAATTCTTCAGAAGTAAGTTCTTTGCCTCTTAAATCTAAAGCAATTTTATAACTATCTTTAGGAATATGAGAAAGTATTTTACTTGCTTCTTTTTCTTTAATTTCTATTTCTAAACTAGAATTTAATTTATCAGGAATTTTCTCATCTGAAAGTTCTATAATATTTAATTTACAATATTTAGAAAGCCTTTTAGAATACTCATCTATTGCATCTTTCAAATATTTTTCTTTAATTTTACCAATACAAATAATATTAATAGTTAGCATCTTTCTATTTCCTTTTACTTTTTAATATCAATAATCTTACTATGTGTATCTCTAGAAGCAACATTAAGAATAAGATTATCTTGATTATTACTAGAAATAAGCTCATCTACAACAGTTTGGTAAGCAAGTTCTGGAAAATTACTCTCTTTACTTAAATGCCCTAGCATTGCATTTTTTAAACCAGACTGTATCAAATAAGAAATAGTTTTACCAGCAATTTCATTTGATAAATGTCCAGTAGGACCTGCAATTCTAGTTTTTAAAGAAAATGGGTATGGAGAGCATTTTAAAACTTCTGGGTCGTAATTTGCTTCAAGCATTACAAATAAGCTTTCTTCTAAATTTTTTAAAATACTATTGGTCATATGACCAATATCTGTTGCGATACTTATTTTTTTGTTATTATTATAAATGTTAAAACCACAAGGGTTTACGGCATCGTGTGGTATCGAAAAAGGTTTAATTATTAAATCACCAATTTCAAATTTATCATTAACTTTAAAAAGTTTAATATTTTTATCTGCAATCTTATCTTTTTGTTTAGGCATATTATCTAAAGTTTCTTGATTTACAAAAACAGGTAAATCAAACTTTTTAGAAAAAGAACCTAAAGATTGAACGTGGTCTATATGTTCGTGTGTAACTAAAATACCGTCTAAAGACTTAGGGTCTATATTAATATCATTTAAAGCTGTTTCAATCTTCTTACAACTAACACCAGCATCTACTAAAATTTTGGTATTATCAGTTTCAACAAATAAACTATTTCCACTACTTCCACTATATAAACTACAAAACTTAAACATCGTTTATTACTTCCTTATTCTTCTGTTACTCTTTTAATATTTGCTCCTAATTTTCTAAATTTACCTTCAATATCTTCATATCCACGGTCAATATGTTGTAAATTATATATATCAGTCTCACCTTGTGCACAAATACCAGCAATAACTAAAGCAGCACCTGCTCTTAAATCTGTACAATAAACAGGAGCACCAGATAATTTTTTAACACCTTCGAAAAATGCTGTTTTACCATTTGCTGTAATTTTAGCACCCATTTTATTTAATTCATCTGTGTATTGGAATCTAGATTCCCAAATACTTTCATTAATAACACTATTACCATTTGCTAAAGATAATACAACACCCATTTGTGGTTGTAAATCTGTTGGGAAACCTGGGTAAGGTAAAGTTTTTATATGTGCTTTATTTGGTCTTTTATTACACCAAACACGAATACTATCAATATTATCTTCAACATTTCCACCAACTTCAATAATTTTAGCAGTGATAGACTCCAAGTGTTTTGTAATACAATTTTTTAAAGTAATATCACCTCTAGTTGCAACTGCAGCAAGCATAAAAGTACCAGCTTCAATTTGGTCTGGAACAACTGAATAAGTTGCATCTCCGTGAAGTTTTTCAACACCATTAATTTTAATAACATCAGTACCAGCACCACGAATATCTGCACCCATTGTATTTAAAAAGTTTGCAACATCAACTATATGTGGCTCTTTTGCGGCATTATCAATAGTTGTAGTTCCTTTTGCTAAAACAGCAGCTAGCATTACATTAATAGTAGCACCAACAGAAACAATATCCATATAAATAGGTGCACCTTTTAATTTTTTAGCCTTAGCATTTATTTTTCCTTTTTCTACAGTAACATTTGCACCTAAAGCTTCAAAACCTTTTATATGTTGGTCAATTGGTCTTGCACCTAGTTTACAACCACCAGGCATACCAACTTCTATCTCACCTTTTCTACCAAGCATAGAACCAATTATATAATAAGAAGCTCTAAATTTACTTGTTAAATCTAAAGGTGCTTTTGTTGTTTTAATTTCTCTTGTATCTATTGTAATAGAATTTTTATTATTCCAAGTAATTTTTGCACCTAATTTTTCTAATATTTCACAAGAAATTTCAATATCACTAATATGTGGTAAATTCTCAATTGTACAAACACCGTCTATTAACAATGTTGCAGGAAGTATTGCTACTGCTGCGTTTTTTGCTCCACTTATTTCAACCTCTCCTTTTAATTGAGTAGGTCCTGTAACTACTAATTTTTCCAATTAAATTCCCCCTGTATATATCCCTTATTTTTTTTAATATCTCAAATAAAAATAGAGTGTATTACATTAACACTCTATTACTACCTAAATATACCATAAAGTTAAACACATTGCAAGTTATTTTCTTGCAGTAATGAAATTGTTTTGATTGAAGAACTCAAGTAACTTAAATTTAAACTGTATTTTAACATCAGAATCATTAGAAACTAAGGCATATTCTTCTTCTGATAAATTATCTTCTAACTCTTCTTTAGACTCTTCTGGAACAACACCAGAACTTACATCAACAAAACATAGAGGTGGAAACATTACACACCACCAGTTTTGACCTTTAGCTTCTCCAATTTCTACTCTTAAAGCATCATAAAAACCAGCAGGTAGTGATATATCACCATAATCTTTAGTAGGAAAACTAAAATTACCAATACTAATATTAACATCATAAGGATAACCATTATCTTTAATAGTATCTAAAGCAATTTGTTTAAAATCATCTTTGTGTTCAGTAACTAATTTAATTGCATCTTGTTTATTTTCACAATTAGCACAAATACTATTCATATAATTAATTAAACTATCTCTAACTTTATACTTTAACTCTTGGTCTTCTTTAGAATCACTATTTGCAATAACGTGCAATCTAAAAACACTATTTGCAATATCAGTAGAAACATTTTGTGCATATGAAAAAGCACAAATTGTTGTATATAAGAAAAGTAAAAAACTTAAAATAATTACCATTTTTACCTTGGAATTTTTAAAGAAATTTAATATATTTTTCATAAGTTACCTCCAAAAAACTTTTTTTCTAAAATCTTCTTGTTATAAGTATTAACAAAAATGAATAAATTTATACATATTAGAATTATTTTAATTTTTTTGAAATTTTTGTCGAAAACTTTTTTGAAATATATTTGAAATATTATTGACACATTTGTAAATAAATGGTAAAATTTACCAGTAAGCAGAAATAAAAAAACTAGATTTCCGTAGAGAAAAGAAAGAAAAAGGAGAGATTTTTTTATGAAAGAAACAAAAGAAAAAACTTGTGTATTTTTTGCAAGCGACTATCATTTTGAAATGATAACATTACCATTTATAGAAGAAAATTTAAGAAATAATAAAAAAATTATAGTTCTAACAGAAAATGATTTAGAAGATACAATCAAAAATTTAATATCAAAAGTAAATTTAAAAGAAGAAAAGAAAGAGAAAATATTTAAAATCGATTGGAAAAATAATGATCTAGAAAAATTCAAAGAAATAAAAAAAGAAGTAGAAAATAAAGAAGATTTAATAATTTTTATAAAAGGAAAAGAAAATTATATAAAAAATGTAAATGAAAATATAGAAAAGTGGACAAATAAAATAAACACAGTAAAAATAATAGATTGCTATGATGTAGAAGAAATAAGAGAACATTTTGCAGATGTAGTAAATAAATATGAAAATGTATTAAGTACTACGGGAGAAAGAAAAATAGAAAAATAATGTGTCAAAAGTGTTGATATTTTTCTTATAATAGTATATAAATAGAAGTACACATACTATTTAAGAAAAGGAGAAATTGATATGGAAGAGAAATTAGGAGAAATTAAGGCAATTTTAAAAAAATATAGTCAAGAGCATTTGCTAAATAATTATGATAATTTAGATGATGTTCATAAGGGAAAACTATTAGAGCAAATTAATGAGATTGATTTTGAACTTGCTAAAAGTTTATATGAAAGCACAAAAAAAGAAATAAAAAATAACAAAGACGAAATAACGCCAATAGAGTATTTAGACAAATTCAAATTAGGAGATAAGTTTAAATATTATGAAGAAATAGGAAAAAAAGCAATAAAAAATGGGGAATTAGGAGCAGTAACAATGGCAGGAGGACAAGGAACAAGACTACGGACACTCAGGACCAAAAGGAACATATGATATAGGTTTAGACTCACATAAATCATTATTTGAATTATTATGTGACGGTTTAAAAGAAGAAGGAAAGAAATATGGAGTAACAATTCCGTGGTTTATAATGACAAGCAAAGAAAACAATAAAGAAACAGAAGAGTTTTTCAAAGAACACAAATATTTTGGATATGAAAAAGATAAAAACTTATTCTTCTTTATCCAAGGGGAATTACCAATGATGGATACAGAAGGAAAAATTTTAATTGGAGAAGACGGCTTAATAAAACTAGCAGCAGACGGGCACGGAGGAATATATGAGTCATTAGTAAAAACAGGGATGACAAAGAAAATGAAAGAAATGGGAGTAAAATGGGTATTTATCGGAGGAGTAGATAATTGCCTAGTAAAAATGGTAGACCCAGTACTAATGGGAATAGCAATAGATAAAGGAGTAACAGTAGCTTGTAAATCAGTGGTAAAAGCAAATCCAAAGGAAAAAGTTGGAGTATTTTGTAAGAGAAACGGAAAACCAAATGTAATAGAATATACAGAAATAACAGATGAAATGGCAGAAGCAAGAGATAAAGACGGAGAATTATTATATGGAGAATCACATATACTATGTAATTTATTTAGTGTAGAAGCAGTAGAAAGAATGGGAAGAGAACCATTACCATATCACGTAGCATATAAGAAAGCAAAATACATAGATAAAGACGGAAAATTAGTAGAACCAAGCTCACCAAATGCATATAAATTTGAAGCATTTTTATTTGATGCATTTAGTGAAGTAGATGATATGGCAATATTAAGAGTAAAAAGAGAAGAAGAATTTGCACCTGTTAAGAACTCAGATGAAGCAGGAGTAGACTGTCCAAAAACAGCAAGAGAATTATATAAAAAATTCTATAAAATAAATTAGAAAATGGAGGAATTTATTATGAATTATATGGAAGAATATAAAAAATGGTGTGAAAGTCCAGAATTTGATGAAGAAACAAAAAAAGAATTATTAGAAATTAAAGATGATGAAAAAGAAATAGAAGATAGATTTTATAAAGAATTAGAATTTGGAACAGCAGGACTTCGTGGAATAATAGGTGCAGGAACAAACAGAATGAATAAATATACAGTAGGAAAAGCAACACAAGGCTTGGCAAATTATATAGTAGAACAAGGAACAGGTAATAAAGGTGTTGCAATAAGCTATGATTCAAGAAAAATGTCAAAAGAATTTAGTATGCAAACAGCTTTAATATTAAATGCAAATGGAATAAAAACATATTTATTCGAAAATTTAAGACCAGTTCCAGAATTATCATTTGCAGTAAGAAATTTAGGTTGTACAGCAGGAGTAATGATAACTGCAAGCCATAACCCACCAAAATACAATGGATATAAAGTATATTGGGATGACGGTTCACAAATAGTAGCTCCAAGAGATAAAGATATAATAGCAAAAGTAAGAGCAGTTGAAAGTTATAGTGAAATAAAAGAAATAACAAGAAAAGAAGCAGAAGAAAAAGGGTTGTTTAATATAATAGGAACAGAAATGGATGATAAATACTTAAGTGTATTAAAATCAAAAGTATTAAACCCTGAAATTGTAAAAGAAGAAGGAAAAACTTTAAAAGTAGTATATACACCACTTCACGGAACAGGAAATACTATTGCAGAAAGATTATTAAACGAAATAGGTTTAAAAAATGTATATGTAGTACCAGAACAAAAAGACCCAGACGGAAACTTCCCAACAGTAAGTTATCCAAACCCAGAAGATAAAAAAGCATTTAAACTAGCATTAGAATTGGGAGAAAAAGTAGATGCAGATGTAGTATTAGCAACAGATCCAGATGCTGATAGATTAGGTATTTATGCAAAAGACAGTAAAACTGGAGAATATATGGAATATACAGGAAATATGTCAGCTTTGTTAATTGCAGAATATAGAATATCACAAATGAAAGAAAAAAATATACTTCCAAAAGACGGTATGATAATTACAACAATAGTATCTTCAAACTTAACAAGAGCAATAGCAAAAGAATATGGACTAGAGTGTATAGAAGTATTAACAGGATTTAAAAACATTGGCTTGGTTATGAAAAAAGCAGAAGAAAATAAAGATAAAACATATGTATTTGGTTTTGAAGAAAGTTATGGTTGCTTAATAGGAGACTATGCAAGAGATAAAGACGGAATAGCAGCAGTAATGGCACTATGTGAAGCAGCTTGCTATTATAAATCTAAAGGAAAAACTTTATGGGACGCAATGGAAGATATCTATAAAAAATATGGATATTACAAAGAAACACAAGTATCAATTGTATTAGAAGGAGCAGAAGGTGCTGAAAAAATACAAGAAATGATGACAAATATGAGAAATACGAGTATAGAAAAAATAGGAGATTATAAAGTATTAGAATTTAAAGATGTTGAAAAAGATATAGTTAAAGATATGCAAACAGGAGAAATTAAGAAAACAGGACTTCCAAAATCTAATGTTTTATATTATGAATTAGAAGATGACGCTTGGTGTTGTGTAAGACCGTCAGGAACAGAACCAAAAATAAAATTATATATGGGTGTAAAAGGCACATCAGACGAAGATGCTAATAAAAAATTAGAAGACTTAAAAAATGCAATGGTAGCAATTGTAAAATAATAAAGATAAATAAAAATGATAAAATAAAATGAATAAAAACAGTTTTTAGAACAAACTAAAAACTGTTTTTTCTATTTATTATTATCTAATTTCCAATCAGGAAGATTTCTCTGAATAGCACCAAATAAATTAGCTCTAACCATTGGAATACTTTTACTTAAATTATAAATTAATTGTTTCATATCTTCACGTTTAGACTTGCCGTCCATAGGGCACACTTTAGGCATAACAGAAATATTATTTTTCTTAATAAATCTTTTAATATCTTTTTCTGGAGTATAAACTAAAGGTCTAATTAAAGTTATTTTAGTTCTATCCATATAACTTTTAGGAGCAAAAGTACCAATACTACCAGTATAAAGTAAATTTAATAAAAAAGTCTCTAAAACATCATCTTGGTTATGACCAAGAGCTATTTTATTACAACCTTCTTTAATTGCAATAGAATTTATAATACCACGTCTTAAATTTGCACATAAAGAACAAGGATTTTTCTCTTTTCTAATATCAAAAACAATTTCCTTTGCGTGACTATCATCTATAAATAATGGTATGTTTAAATCGTCACATATTTTTTGTAAAAACTGGGTATCAAAAAACTCAAAACCTGGGTTAATACTAATTGCAACAACATCAAAATGTTTTGGATAAAATCTTTGTAAAGCCTTAAAAGCATATAACATAGTTATAGAATCTTTTCCACCAGATAAGCAAATACCTATTTTATCCCCTTCATCAATCATTTTATATTCTTCTATTGCTTTTCTAAAATTACTAAGAATTTTTTGCATCTAAATCACCTATATAATTATATCAGATAATGTCAAGTGAGAATTTTGGGGACGGGCATTTTTTGTCTCACTTTTACAAATATTTCCATTATGAGACAAAAAATGCCCGTCCCCATTTGTCGCAATTTTTAAAAAATGTATATTAAATTTATTAAAAAATGTATATTAAAATCGTTAAAAAGTGTATATTAAATTTATTAAAAAATGTATATTTTTATTGAAAATATTTAAAATATATTATATAATAATATAGAAGGAGGCGAGTTTTATGTCTTTAAGGAAAGAAGAATATATAAATAGGTTGGTTGATAGAAAAATAAACAAATATTTATCTGTATTTGGTGCTGTTAGCATTGAAGGACCGAAATGGTGTGGTAAAACCTGGACTTCATTAAACCACGCAAATAGTGTAGTTTTATTAGATGATGAAGAAACAAGACAAAAGGCAGATTTAAGTTTAGATTTGATTTTGGATAAGGAAAGACCAGAATTAATAGATGAGTGGAATTTAGTTCCAAAAGTTTGGGATGCAGTTAGAAGAAAATGTGATGAGACAACTAAAAAAGGTAATTATATTTTAACCTGTTCTACAAAACTAACAGATAAAGAGCAAAGAGAAAAGATACACCATTCTGGAGCTGGTAGAATAGGTAGAATAAAAATGCATACAATGAGTTTATATGAGTCTGGAGACTCAACAGGTAAAGCATCATTACAAGATATGAAAAATGGAAACTTAAAAACACAAACAAATGAAAAAATTACTTTAGAAAGACTAGCAAATCTAATAATTAGAGGTGGTTGGCCTTCTAATATTAATGTTAATGAAGATGAAATAGGAATTATTCCTAGGAGTTATATAGATGCTATACTAGATAAAGATATAAATGATGATAAAAAAAGAGATAAGAATAAAATGTTTATGTTATTAAAAAGTTTAGCAAGAAACGAAACTACAGTTGTAGGAAATAATACGTTAATAAAAGATATTAGTGAAATCGGTGATGAGAAAGAAAAAATAGAAAGCAGGATAACTATTGATGATTATTTAGATGTTTTAAACAGATTACACATTATAGAGAATCAGGAAGCTTACAGTGAAAATTATAGGTCTCCTACAAGGGTTGGAAAATCACCTAAAAGACATTTTACAGATGTATCACTTGCTTGTAGTTGTTTAGATTTAACAAAAGACAAATTAATAAATGATTTAAAAACATTTGGTTTTATGTTTGAGGCAATGGTGGAAAGAGATTTAAGAATTTATATGGAATATTTAAATGGTAATATATTTCATTTTAGAGATAATGTTACAGGTTTAGAAGTTGATACAATTTTAGAATTTAATGACGGAGAATATGCTGCAATAGAAATAAAATTAGGGTTTAACCAAGTTGAAGATGCAAAAAAGAGTTTAATGAATTTTTATAATAATATGATAAAAAAACCAAAATTTATGTGTGTTGTAGTAGGCTTTACAGATGTTATAGCAAAAGACCCTGAAACAGGAATATATATAGTACCTATTACAGCTTTAAAACCATAAGAAAGTCAACATAACAATTTGTTGACTTTCTTTCATAAATATCTTATAATAAAGTAGCATAAAAAATGTGCTAGTAGCTCACCAGGATAGAGCGCTTCCCTCCTAAGGAAGAGGTAGGGGGTTCGAGTCCCTTCTGGCACACCATATTTTTTTTAAAGGACTTATTATGGATAGTAAAGAAAAATTTATGAAAGAAGCTTTAAAAGAAGCCAAAAAAGCATACGAGAAACTAGAAGTTCCAGTAGGAGCAGTAATTGTTAAAGACGGAAAAATAATTGCAAGAGGGCATAATTTAAAAGAGACAAAAAAAGATACAACAAGACACGCAGAAATGATTGCTATTGAAAAAGCTAGTAAAAAACTTGGAGCTTGGCGACTTTTAGATTGTGAAATGTATGTAACATTAGAACCTTGCTCAATGTGTGCGGGAGCAATGATTAATTCTAGAATAAAGAAACTTTATATTGGAGCTTTAGATGAAAAAACAGGAGCAGTTGGTTCTGTTTTAAATTTGCTTGAAGATTATAAATTTAACCATAATATAGAAGTAGAAAAAGGAATATTAAAAGAAGATTGTGAAAAAATTTTAAAAGATTTTTTTAAAGACTTAAGGAAAATTAAAAACGAAAATAAATAATAAATATTAAATAGGAGTAACTTATGAAAGAAAAAATAAAATATATAATGAGTAGAAAATATTTCCATATTTGTATGACAATAATAATAATTGCAATTATATTATTTGTTTCAGGAATAATGATATTAAAATATCAGGTAGAAGGTGAAACAAATATGCCATTTGAAGTAACAAAAATTACTTTAATTAGTTCATCAGATACTGTAGATAAAAATCAAAATGCAGAAATTACTAATTGGGCTTTTGATATAAACCAAAATAATGATATATATATTTATATAGAAAAAAATAAAAATTATACTGAACAAGAAGCTATAAAAAATATAAAAGTAGAAAACTTTAATGTACAAAAGAACAGTGAAATTGGAGAAACAAAATTTTACAGACCAAATATAGAAGAAACAGGAGCAAATTTTAAAAACATTGATGAAAATGCTATACAAGATTTAGTATATGAAGGGGCAATGGAATCTGACATTAAAAATCTAAAAATAGGAAACCAAGGTGGAATTATAACTTTTAGATATGCAAATAATAAAGTTGCAGAATATACTGCTGATATATCTACAAATAGCGAGATTACAACAAACAAATTATTAAAAGAAGTTAATATAAATGAAGAAGATTTAAAATCTAAATTAACATTTGATTTAAAACTAACAACAGAAAGTGGAAAAGAATATACAGCAAATATAGCTTTAGATTTCCCAGTAGCAGGAGTAGTAGAAAATGGAACTACTTCACTAGAAATAACAGATTTAAAAGACATTGTGTTTAAAAGGACAAAAAATTAAAAATTTTACTTGATAAAATATAAGATTCAGTATATAATACATATGGTATATGCCTTGAATCTTTGTATGGAGAGTATCCAATAAAGACCTATGAACCTTGTCAGGTCCGGAAGGAAGCAGCAATAAATAGTAATCTTTATGTGGTATACTTTCCATAGAGAGATTTAAGAGTGTCTACCATTTTTTAATAAAGGATGTGATAATATTGGCATACACAGCTCTTTATAGAAAATTTAGACCACTTACATTTTCAGAAATAGTTGGTCAAGAACACATAACAAGAACATTAAAAAATCAGATTATAGCAAATAGAGTAGGACACGCATATTTATTTAATGGTGGCAGAGGAACAGGTAAAACTTCTGCTGCTAAGATTTTAGCAAGAGCGATTAACTGCTTAAACCCTAAAGACGGAGAGCCTTGTAATGAGTGTGAAATATGTAGAGGTGCTATAAATGGTTCTTTAACAGATATTGTTGAAATGGATGCGGCTTCTAATAATAGTGTTGAAGATATAAGAGCAATTCGTGAAGAAGTAAATTTTTTACCAACAAAAGCAAAATATAGAGTATATATTATAGATGAAGTTCATATGTTATCAACAGGAGCTTTTAATGCTTTACTTAAAACATTAGAAGAGCCACCAGAACACGTAAAATTTATTTTAGCAACAACAGAACCACAAAAATTGCCTGCAACTATTTTATCAAGATGTCAAAGATTTGATTTTAAAAGAATATCAAATGAAAATATTATAAAAAGATTAAAAATAGTTTGTAAAGAAAGTAACATAGAAATAACAGAAGAAGCTATGCAAATGATTGCGGTTTTAGCAGAAGGGGCAATGAGAGATGCATTATCTATTTTAGAAAGATGTGTGCAAGACGGAGAAAATAAAATAGATGAAAATAAAATAAGAGACTTAGTTGGAATCCCTAAAATAACATATGTACATAATATTATAGAAGGTATAATAGATTATGATGTAGATAAAGCTTTAGAAGGTGTGGATATAGTATTAAATGAAGGAAGAGACATTACTAATCTATTATGGGAAATGATTAAATATGTAAAAGATATTCTAGTTTTTAAAACTTCTAAGAAGTTAGATTTATATACAGAAGAAGAAATTAAACAAATAGAAGTATTGTCAGAAAAATTAGATAAACAAAGATTAATAAATCTTGTATATAAATTATCAGAACTAGAAAGTGATGTGAAATGGTCTACTCAAAAAACTATTGTATTTCAAGCTGGAATTATTAAATTATGTAATAAAGAAGCGGAAGTTACAGGTGATTTAGAGGAAAGAGTAGAAAGAATAGAGAAATATTTAAAATCAGGAAAAGGCATAAATGTAAATAATACACAAATAAATAGACCACAAAATGTAATTGCCGAGAGAAACAACCAAATAAATAGAGTTGTACAAAATAATCAAACTACAAATAGTTCAAAAGCACAAAGTATAAATATTGCTCAGAAAAAAACAACAAGAAATTTTTCAAATAAAGCAGAAGAATATTGGCCACAAATTGTTAGTGAGCTAAAACAAAATGGTAAGATAGTATTATGTACTAGTTTAAATGGAACAAAAGCAAACGAAATTAATGATATGACTGTAGGAATAGAATTTCCAAATGGTATGAGTGCTTTTGATAGAACTGTTTTAGAAAAACCAGAAAATATAAAAGAAATTTCAACTCTAGTATCTATGGCTTGTGGAAAGCCTATGCAAATTAAATATATTTCTGGAAATAGTAATGTTCATAATATAACAAATGAAGAAAATTTACAAAAACTTGCAAATGATTCAGACATACCATTTAATGTCATTGAATAAAAATAAAATAAAAAAATAAGGAGGAATTTATAATGTCAAAAAGAGGAGGTTTCCCAGGAGGTATGGGAGGTTTTGGAGGTATGAACCTTGGAAATTTAATGAAAGAAGCAAAAAAGATGCAAGCTGATATGGAAAAATCACAAGCAGAACTAGCAGTTAAAGAGTTTGAAGCATCAAGTGGTGGTGGAGCAATAACAGTTAAAGTTTCTGGGGAGAAGACTATAAAAGAAATAAAAATAAAACCAGAAGTGGTAGACCCAGATGATGTAGAAATGTTAGAAGATTTAATTTTAACTTGTGTAAATGAAGCTTTAAGACAAGTAGACTCAGCACAAGCACAATCACTTGGAAAATATAATATACCAGGCTTAGGTTTATAAAATAAAACTGGAGGAATAAAGGATGTCATTATATTCGCCATCAATAGAAAAGTTAATAGAAAGTTTTGAGAGATTACCAAGTATAGGACATAAAACAGCTGCAAGATTAGCATTTTATATGTTAAATTGTTCTGAAGAAGAAACAAACGAATTTGTTTCTTCAATTATTAATGCTAAGAAAAATTTAAAATATTGTAGTAAATGTTTTAATATTTCAGATACAGACCCTTGTTCTATATGTGGTAATCCTAAAAGAGACCAGAGCGTTATATGTGTTGTAGAAGATGTACGAGATATTGTGGCAATGGAAAAAACACACGAATTTAAAGGAGTATATCACGTTTTACACGGTTCTATTTCACCAATGAACGGTGTTGGTCCAGATGATATTAAGATAAAAGAATTACTTTCAAGACTAATGGGGGGAGAAGTAAAAGAAGTAATACTTGCAACAAACCCAAGAGTAGAAGGTGAAGCAACAGCTATGTATTTATCAAAATTAATAAAACCATTAGGAATAAAGGTAACAAGAATAGCTCACGGTATACCAGTAGGTGGAGATTTAGAATATACAGATGAAATAACACTTACAAAAGCACTAGAAGGAAGAAGAGAAATGTAAAAAATAGACCACATCATAAAGATGTGGCTTTTTATATTAATTTTTAAATAAAATATCGCAAATGTCTCTTGTTGAATTAGGTCTTGCAAGTATTTTTGTATTTTCTTTCATAATATTAATTTTTTCTTTATTATTTAAAAGACCTTCAATTATTTCTTTGGAATTATTAGATTTTTTTATCCAAACAGCAATATTTTTACTCTCTAGAAATTCAGCGTTTTCTTCTTCTTGACCTGGTATAGGGTTAATAACAACCATAGGTAAATGAGAAGCTAAACTCTCAGAAGTAGTAAGACCACCTGGTTTTGTTACAACTAAATTTGCAATTGCCATAAGTTTTGGTACTTCATTTGAAAATTCTATTATTTTAACAGTAGAATTAGCATCATTAGAATCTACAACTTCTTCAAATGCTGATTTCATTTTAGGATTTTTCCCAGAAATAGCAATTATCTGTATATTATTATTTTTAGTTTCTTGTACAAAATTATTAAAAATTTGTACAGTTCGAGTTTTACCTAGTCCAAATTCCCCACCACCAAAGAAAAGAATTGTGAATTTGCTTTCATCTAGATTATATTTATCAAAAATTTCTTTTTTATTATATTGTTTTTGGAAATTTTCTGAAATAGGTATTCCAGTATCAAACACTTTGTTTTCAGATATTCCTTTACTAATTAGATAATCTTTCATCTTATTATGTGCAACAAAGAAGTAATCTGTGTATTCGTAACCTACAAGCCACTGGTCGTGTGGTGCAAAATCTGTCATTATAGTTGCTATTTTAGAATTTATCTTGTTTTTTCTCTTTAAATAACTACACATTTGGCTACCAAATGGGTGTGTAGAAATTATTAAGTCAGGTTTTTTTTCTCTAAGTAATTTTAATAATTTAATTGCCATAATTTTATTAGACCTAGTTGTAATATGAGCAAGTGGTCCTTTTTGAGCATCTGAATAAATTCTACCCCAAGCCCAAGGTGCTTTTTTTGCCATTTCTCTATATGCAGCAGTTGTAACCTTTTCTATAGTTTTATTAACATATTTCATACAATCAATCATTTCTACGTCTATATCTTTATAATTAGTTTTAATGCAATTTTCGATTGATTTAGCAGCGTTTAAATGCCCACCCCCATATGAGGCATAAAAAATTAAAACTTTCATAAAAATTTCTCCTTTTATTTTGTTGATGTTATTTTAACATATATAAAGGAAAATTTCAAAAAAAAGAATAAATCTTAAGAAATTTATACAAAATAATAAAAAATTGGAAAAGAAAAAGGTGATTTTTTGAAAAGTATATTTAAGATATGTATTTTATTTACAATATTAATATTAGGGGTTATAACAATAGTTGTGTTTGATAATGATATAAGTAACCAAAATATTAGTTATGCAGCAACGTCTAACACTTCAGATATACAACTTATGGCAAGGGCGATAAATGGGGAAGCAAGGGGTGAACCATATGAAGGGCAAGTTGCAGTTGGAGCTGTTATTTTAAATAGAGTAAAAAGCTCACAGTTTCCTAATACTATAGCAGGTGTAATATATCAAAGTGGAGCTTTTACAGCAGTATCTGATGGGCAAATTAATGTACCTATAGAAGAAGGATCTACTGTATATAAAGCAGCAAAAGATGCAATGAACGGTTGGGATCCAACAGGTGGTTGTATATATTATTTTAACCCAAATACTGCTACAAATAAATGGATATGGTCAAGGCCACAAGTTAAAACTATAGGAAAGCATATATTTTGTAAATAGAAAGGATGATTATTTTGAAGAACATATTAGTTAATTGGAAAAATAGATTAAAAAAAGGACATATGCTTAGTGTTATATGTATTTTACTAATTATTGTTGGTATATTAGGAGCAATTTTATATAAAAAACAGCGAGAATATAGACAAGCATCAGAAAATAGTTATAATATGGCATTTTTTGAATTAGTAGATTATGTACAAAATGTAGAAACTTATCTTGCTAAATCTCTAATTTCATCAACACCAGAGCACGGTGCAGAAACTTTAACTAATTTGTGGAGAGAAGCGAATTTGGCACAGGCGTATTTAAGTAGACTTCCAATAGAAAGTCAAGAACTAGCAAGCACTGAAAAGTTTTTAAACCAAGTTAGTGATTATAGTTATAGTTTATCTAGGAAAAATATCTATGATGAAAAACTAACACAAGATGACTTAAATAATTTAAAAGAATTACACACATATAGTGTAGATTTAGAAAATACATTAAATCAATTATCAGAAGATTTAAATAACGGAAGGTTTAAATGGGGAGAATTAACGGAAAAAGGAACTGTGGCTTTTGCACAAGAGGTTGATAATATTTCTAAAGAAAGTTTTAGTAATCTAGAAGAAAACTTCCACGAATATGCTGGTTTAATATATGATGGAGCATATTCTGAACATCTAACAAGTAGTGAACCAAAAGGCTTAACAGGTGATGATATAGATGAAAACAAAGCAAAAGAAATAGCAGAAAATTTTGTAGGTAAGAATAATATAAAAGAGACTAATAATTTAGGTTATTCAGAAAATGCTACAATTCCAGTTTACGATTTTTCTATAACAAATAATGAAGATTTAAATATTAATATTTCTGTATCTAAAAAAGGTGGTCATATAGTGTATATGAATACAAATAGAGAAGTAAATACAGAGATAATATCACAAGAAGAAGCAAATCAAAAAGGAAAAGACTTTTTAACTTCTAAAGGGTTTACTAATATGAAAGAAACTTATTTTCTAAAACAAGAAGGAATTGTAACTATTAATTATGCTTATATGCAAAATAATGTAATAATGTATCCAGATTTAATAAAAGTAAAAGTTGCATTAGATAATGGCGAGGTTTTAGGTATAGAAACAACTGGATATCTAAATAATCACGTAGAAAATAGAGATATTAGTAATATAAAGATATCAGAAGAAGAGGCTAAAAAAGATTTAAATACTGATTTAGAAATAATATCAAGTGGTTTGGCTGTTATTCCTACAGAGTGGAAGTCTGAAATTCTTTGTTATGAGTTTAAAGGCAAAGTAGATGATAGAGAGTTTTTAGTTTATATAAATACTGAAAATGGTAGAGAAGAAGATGTTTTGATAATTACAAATACACCAAATGGTACGCTTGCTATGTAATATATAGAACAATGTAGACTTAAAGTCTATGTTGTTTTATTATTAACAAATTAAAATTATAAAAATAATATCTGTTCTAAGTTGTAAATTACTGGATTTTATGATATATTTTAGGTGTAAAAAGAGATATAAATATTTCTAAAAAAGTTATAAGGAGTGGAAGTTTATGGAAAATTATTTTATAATACATGGTTC
>CALXEY010000009.1 GCA_944387455.1 uncultured Clostridia bacterium | reverse complement strand
CCACTTATTGTCATATAAATATCATCAGCAATTGGAGCATTAAATAATTTCTCACCTATAGAATTTAATAAAATATATTTTTCATCTTTACAAGCAACAAGTACTTCATAATCTGGTATTACAAGTAAATTTAAAGCATCTCTATTTGTTTTTGCAATATAACCAAAACTATCATATTCAAAATCAACTAGTTGTTTTCCACTTATATCATATAACCCCCATAAGTCACCTTTTTTAACTGGAATTAAATTTCCTGCTAAAATATATTTATTTTTAATATTATTTTGTGAAAATGGTGTAATATCCATACCCACTTCATCATTTTCAATATATATCTTTATATTTCCTCTTAAATCTATTACTCCATATTTATTATTATTTGAAGCCACATACAATCCTGCATCACTATCCATTAACTGAATAGAATCATACATTATTTGAACTTTGCTTTCACCTTTACTACCTAATATTCCTACCTTTCCATTTGCTTCTACCATAAAATCGCCAATTTCAGGAAGATATGTTATATCATCATATTTTGGTTCTAATATTGTATTACCATTAACATCAATAACACCATAAACATTAGTATCTTCTTTAGATACAACAAGCATATTTTGTAAAATTGCTTTTTGATTAGCTAAAACATCACTAATTTCTGTATATCCATAATCTAAAACTTTTGGTGAATATGATTGTACTAAATATGGTAATGTATAAATATATATTCTATTAGCATTTTGGTCATATTGAATACTTACATTAAATGCTTTTTGAATAGCTTCAGGTGAAGCATATAAAACTCCTCCTTCAGCAAAAATTGCTTCTTCAACTTCTACTGTTTCATAGTCATTACCTGTTGTTGTTAAATCAAGTTTATAGATTGTTTTAGAATCCAAAGAAAAATTAGCAACTTCATTTTCACTTTGAACATAGCATTTACTTTGGTTTTCAGACCTCTGAGTATATTCTCCGTTATAACTGCTATATCCTAAATAACTTGCTACTTCTTTTATTGGGAAATACATATTTCCATTGTCCCAATAAATAATTTGTTTTAAACTTTCATTACTTTGCCCATCTAAAATTAATCTCATTGTTGTGCTTTGTACGTAAAACAAATAACAAGAAATAGCAATTATTACTAGGATAATAAAAATTATAGCTCCTAAAACAATTCCTTTTGTTCTTTTTTTCTTTTTTTCCTCTTTTTGTTGGAAGCTTTCTTCAATCAAATTCATTAGTATTCCCCCTTTAATTAATTAGTATAACCATATTTTTTATAAAATTCTTCCTTAAAGTTTAATAAATTATCTCTCTCTATTTCTATTCTAACCTTTTCCATTAAATTAGTCAAGAACTTTAGGTTATGAATTGATAATAATCTTACACCTAATATTTCTTTTGCTTTTATTAGATGTCTTATATATGCTCTTGTATAATTTTTACAAGCATAACAATCACACTCTTCATCTAAAGGTCTCCAATCTCTTTCATATGTAGCATTTCTTACAACGAGTTTTCCTCTAGATGTTAAAGCTGTTCCATTTCTTGCAATTCTAGTTGGAAGTACACAATCACACATATCAATTCCAGCAAGTGTTGCTTCTATTAAATAATCTGGCGTTCCAACTCCCATTAAATAACGTGGTTTATTTTCTGGCATAAGTGGAGTAGTAAATCTTAATATATCTAAAAATTCTTCTTTTGGCTCTCCAACACTTATTCCACCTATTGCATACCCTGGTAAATCTAATTCTATTAAATCTTTAGCACTTTTTTCTCTTAAATCTTTATAAAAACCACCTTGTATTATTCCAAACAAAGCTTGGTTTTCTGTTTTATGTGCCTCTTTACACCTTTTTGCCCATCTTGTTGTTCTTTCCATTGAGTCTTTAGTATATTCATATGTTGAAGGATATGGACAACACTCATCAAAAGCCATCATAATATCTGAACCCAAATCTTCTTCTGTTTCCATTACACTCTCTGGTGTAAAAAATAATTTTTTCCCGTCTAAATGTGATTTAAATTCTACTCCTTCTTCACTAATTGTTCTTAAATCACCAAGGCTAAACACTTGGAAGCCTCCACTATCTGTTAATATTGGTCTATCCCAATTCATAAATTTATGAAGTCCACCTGCTTCTCTTACTATTTTGCTTCCTGGTCTTAAATACAAATGATATGTATTTGATAATATTATTTGTGCTCCAACTTCTTCTTTTAATTCTTCTGGTGTCATAGATTTCACAGTAGCTTGTGTCCCAACTGGCATAAATACTGGTGTTTGTATATCTCCGTGTGGAGTATGCACAACTCCTCTTCTTGCTCCTGAGTTTTTATCTATGTGTAATAATTCATATGTTACTGCTGGTTTCATTTTTTCCTCCTCATTAATCAAGACTAAAAACGCCGCCTACTTCTTTTTCTTCTTTCCATAAAGTTATATAATATATATTCCTATATTGTAATTCACATCTATTGCTAAAATATGCTGGTGAACGTATAATACGACCTTTTTCATTATAATATGTCTCGCCTTTCTCACCAAGTGGCTCCTTTGTCCTTCCTACTGGTATAAAAAAAGTTATTACAATTAAAATAACAGAAATTATAATTTTTATCATACTTTTCCAATTACTATTTTCTTCATTTAATTTTTTTGATAATCTTATTAATAAAACTATATTTATAATCTGAATAATTGTTAGGACTATAAGTCGTCTAACTGTCAGTCCGCTATAATCATAAATATAATTATATATCTTAAAATCAATTGCAATAAGTATTATATTTATTATTGTTATTATTTTTAATATTTTTATAATTATTTTAAATATTTTTATCTTTTTAGTTATTTTTTCCTCTGAATTATTCATAAAAATCTTCCCCTTTTCATATATTAATCTTTTTTGCAATAGATGAATTGTTGTTTTTAAGACGTTAAAAACAACAAAACAACTAAATTATAACCATTGCGTCTCCAAAACTAAAGAATCTATATTTTTCTTTTACCGCTTCTTTATACGCTTTCATTATATAATCTTTTCCTGCTAATGCAGATACGAGCATAAGTAATGTTGATTGTGGTAAATGGAAATTTGTAATTAGTCCATCTATACACTTAAATTTGTATCCAGGATATATAAATATTCCTGTATCTTCTTCAGTCTCTTTTACAAAACCTTGCTCATCTGCAATTGATTCTAATACTCTACAAGATGTAGTTCCTACTGCAATTACTCTTCTTCCTTCTTTTTTTGCATTATTTATTTTTTCTACATCTTCTTTTTTAATATAAAAATGCTCTGTATGCATTTTATGTTCTTCTACATTTTCTTCTTTTACTGGTCTAAATGTTCCTATCCCTACGTGTAAAGTTACATTTGCTATTTCTACACCTTTTTTTCTTAAATCTTCAAATAATTCTTCCGTAAAATGTAAGCCTGCTGTTGGTGCTGCTGCCGAACCTTCATATTTTGCATAAACAGTTTGATATCTATCTTTTTCTTTTAATTCTTCGTGAATATATGGTGGAAGTGGCATAAGCCCTATTTTATCTAATATTTCATTAAATATCCCATTATAATAGAATTTAACTTTTCTTGTTCCACCTTCCATTATATCTAATATTTCTGCTTTTAACAAACCATCTCCAAATATTACTTTTGTTCCAATATGTAATTTATTACCAGGTCTTACTATACACTCCCAAATATCTCCTTCTATATTATGTAATAATAAAAATTCAACATTTGCTCCTGTTTCTTTTTTACCATAAATACGAGCTGGTATTACTTTTGTATTATTTCTAACTAATACATCTCCTGGTTTTAAATATTCTATTATATTTTTAAATTTTCTATGTTCTATTGTTTGTTTTTCTCTATCTAACACCATTAATCTTGATTCATCTCTTTTTTCAATTGGTGTTTGTGCAATTAATTCTTCTGGTAATTCATAATCAAAATCTGATACTTTCAATTTATACTTCCTTCTTTCTAAAATTTATCAAATATATGTCCTATTATTTCTCTTATTTCTTCTATTATATTTTCTGGTTGTTTAAATGCTTCTACCTCATATGTTCCATTTTGGAAATTACTAGGTTTTGCAGGTTTTAATGTATATATTTCTTCTGGCAAGCCAATATATCCATTATCTGTTTTTATGTTTTTATTCATATAATCTGTATACCATTTTTTCTGCCCTATTAACATTTCATTTTCATATCCATATTTTTCATAATCATGTAATTCAGGTCTATCATAGCCATATTCTTCACTATTTCTTTCAAGCGTGTGTAAAAACTCATGTAAGAATACTTCTTCTGGAAATTGGTTTATTCTAGAATTATATTTATATGTATAATTTTTAGAATCATTTGGAAGTCTTATATTTGAAAAACCTATTCCATAATAGTCCATAGCACCTAAACCTATCCAATCATTTATTTCAATATCATTTTCGTGTTCTTCATCTCCGAAGTCTTACTATTACAAATATATGGTCATAATTATTTTTTGATATTGTATCTTTAATTTGACTTTCTACATCTTCTGGTGCAACATAATAGCCAAATTCTTCATCATAAGAAAGTTTTGATAAAGGTGTTTCTACTTCGTAAATATCACATTTTGCACTCATTTTTCCTTGGGATAACGTTCTACAAGATGTTTCAAACCTTGATATTGTATCTTCAATATCTCTTATATCTACATCACTTACTTGTAATTTTACATTATTATTATCTATTGTAACATCTGTTGTTTTAAATATAAAACACGCAAAATTCCAATTATTATTATTTTCTGGTATTCCTTCTTCTATTTTAAAATCTGAAAACCACGCT
The DNA here is from genome assembly GCA_944387455.1 of uncultured Clostridia bacterium. Lineage (GTDB taxonomy): Bacteria > Bacillota > Clostridia > TANB77 > CAG-508 > CAG-269. The sequence continues at coordinate 27,300 of CALXEY010000009.1, read as the reverse complement.
GTTCCTTTTGCTTCACCTAAGTTTCCACCTAATCTAAAGCCAATATTTATTTCTTCTCTATTTTTACTATTAAAAATTAATTCTATTTCTTGCCAATCTGATGTACCTTGTATTGCTGAAGACCTTTCTGTTGAACCTTCTATAGAAATTTGAGCTCCTACTCCGGATTTTCCATTTTGTGCTTCTACATTTTCTGTTTTTACCATACAAGTTACTTTATAAGGTGTATTTTTTTTGACTTTTACTTTTTCATAAAACATAGCGTCATTATATTCTTGAGATTCTATCTTGTAACTTTTGCTATCACTATATTTTACCTTATCCTCTCTTTTAAATTTTGATGTATATAAGTTAAGTTCGCTTCTTACAAAATCATTAAAATTATTGCTTTGGTAATATTGATATGAAAAATAAAGCGCAACACATAATATTATTACTGTAATTATATATGTAATTCTTCCTAATAAAGATTTTTCTTGTCTTTTCATAGATTTTCTCCAATCTTTAGTTACATCAAAAGCTATGGAAATTCCACAGCTTTTAATTTTTTTCTACATCCTTAATCATTTTTATCTACTAAATCTTTCATAGTAAGGTTTATTCTTCCTTGGTCATCTATATCTGTTACTTTTACAGTAACTTTATCTCCTATATGAAGTACATCTTCTACATTTTTAATTCTTTTATCAGATATTTTAGATATATGAAGTAAACCTTCTTTTCCTCCACAACCTAAATCTACAAATGCTCCAAAGTTCATTATTCTTACTACTTCTCCATAATAGATTCCACCAACTTCAATGTCTCTTACTATATCTTCTATCATTTCTAATGCTTGAATTGCTTTTTCATTGTCTGTTGAATAGATAAATACTTGTCCATCTTCTTCTATGTCTATTTTAACACCTGTTTCGTCTATTATTTTGTTTATCATTTTTCCACCAGGTCCTATTACATCTTTTATTTTATCTGGATTTATCATTGTACTTACTATTCTCGGTGCATATTTTGATACTTCTTCTCTTGGTTTATCTATTACTGGTAACATTACATTGTCTAATATATAATCTCTTGCTTTTTCTGTTTTTTCAAATGCTTCTTTAATTATTTCATATGTTAAACCGTCACATTTAATGTCAACTTGAATTGCTGTTATTCCTTTTTTAGTTCCACCTACTTTAAAGTCCATATCACCAAAGAAGTCTTCTATTCCTTGTATGTCTACTAACATTACATAATCTTCATCATTATCAGGATTTGTAACAAGCCCTGTTGATATTCCTGCAACTGGTCTTTTTATTGGTACACCAGCATCCATTAATGCTAATGTACTTCCACATATACTTGCTTGTGATGTTGAACCATTTGATGATAATACTTCTGATACAACTCTTATTGCATATGGGAATTCTTCTTTTGAAGGAAGTACTGGTACTAATGCTTTTTCTGCTAATGCTCCGTGTCCGATTTCTCTTCTTCCAGGACCTCTTGATGTTCTTGCTTCTCCTACTGAATATGGTGGGAAATTATAATGATGCATATATCTTTTACTTTCTTCAGTATCTATTCCATCTAATACTTGCTCTTCACTAATCATACCTAATGTTGCAATAGACATTACTTGTGTTTGCCCTCTTGTAAATAATGCGCTACCGTGAGTTCTTGGAAGTAAACCTACTTCACAAGATAGAGGTCTTATTTCGTCTAAACTTCTTCCGTCTACTCTTTTATGCTCATTATATATCATTTCTCTTACACATTTTTTCTCAAATTTATTAACAGCTTCTCCTATTTCACCTTCAACTTCAGAAAATTCTTCTTCTCCTACTTTTTCTTTATAATCTTCTTTTATTTTTTCAGTTAAACTATCAACATTATTATCTCTAGTTTCTTTATCTTTTTCTAAAAGTGCTGTTCTCATTTCTTCTTTATAATTTTCTTCTATAAAGTCATATATTTCTTTATTTACTTCAAATGCTTTATATTCAAACTTTGGTTTTCCTATTTCATCTTGTATTTTTTGTAAAAATTCACATAGTTTTTTAATTTCTATATGTGCTTCTTTTATTGCTTCTAGCATTACGTCATTTGGAACTTCATTTGCTCCTGCTTCTATCATTGTTATTTTTTTCATAGTTCCTGCAACTGTTAATGTTAAATCTGATTTTTCTCTTTCTTCTTCTTTTGGGTTTATAATTATTTTTCCATCTACTAAACCTACATTTACTGCTGCTGTTGGTCCATTAAAAGGTATATCTGATATTCCAAGTGCTGCAGCTGCTCCTATCATTGCTGCTACTTCTGGTGAATTATCTTGTTCTACACATAAAACTGTTGCTACAACTACTACATCATTTCTAAAATCTTTTGGAAATAATGGTCTTAGTGGTCTGTCAATTGCTCTTGATGTTAGTATTGCTTTATCTCCTGGTTTTCCTTCTCTTTTTAAGAACCCTCCTGGTATTTTTCCTACTGAATATAATTTTTCTTCAAAATCTACTGATAATGGGAAAAAGTCTATTCCTTCTTTTGGCTCTTTAGAAGCTGTTACATTTACCATTACACAAGTATCTCCATAACGTACTAAAACACTTCCATTGGCTAGCCCTGCCATTTTTCCTGTTTCAATTACTAGTTTTCTTCCAGCTAGTTCTGTTTCATAACTTTTAAACATATTTACTCCTTCTTTCCTTGTTCCCAAGTTGTTGTAACCTCTATAATATATTAAATATAAAATTAAAAAATTAAATTTTTAATACATTATACAAGTTACTATTTTTCAACTTGGGTCACAATATAAATTCTCTATAAAAGCCCGTGCTAAACAAAGCATAGGCTTTTATACTTATTTTTATTTTCTTAGTCCTAATTTTTCAACGATGTCTCTATATCTATTAATATCTTTTTTAGCTAAGTAGTTTAATAGATTTCTTCTTTTACCAACCATTTTTAATAGACCACGTCTTGAATGGTTATCTTTTTTATGAACTTTTAAGTGTTCTGTAAGTTCATTAATTCTTTCTGTTAAAAGAGCTATTTGTACTTCTGGTGAACCAGTGTCGTTTTCATCTCTTTTATATTTTGCAATTATTTCTTGTTTTAAGTCTTTTTTCATCATTGTAATACACCTCCTATATTCTTTATTCCTATAGCCTGGTTTAAAGCTGGTGCAACCTAAAAACTACGCTAAAGGTTTTACGACATTACTATTTTACTACATTTCAAACAATTTTGCAAGTAATTTTTAACTTGTTTTAGAAAATATTTACAAAATTTTTACAAAAATTTATGTTTCCTAGTTTTTCATTAAAATTATAATTTTTTAACTTATTTTTTTATAATCTCATTTCTTTTTTTATTTTATTTAATTCTTTTTTACTTATACCTGTAGAATCGATTATTATATTATCTTCTACATTATTTCTTAGCATACCTTTAATTGCTTGTTTTAAACCTTGTTCCAATCCTTGCTCCAATCCTTGTTCTAAACCTTGTTCTAAGCCTTGTTCCAAACCTTCTAATATTCCCTTTCTTCTATTCATTTTAAATTCATTTCTTACTACTTGTTGTGCCATTGTTAACACTTCTTCTTCACCTCCTCCTATTTTTGCTATTTTTATAATTTCATTTAGAGTATCATCTGTTACTTCACTAGATAAAGTTAATATAAATATTTTTTCAAATAAAGCTCTTTTAACTTTTGTTATTTTTGTATATGATAATAAAAATTCTCTTACTATTTCATTTACATCGTCTAATTGCTCAAATAAATATGCTTTATCTAATATATAACTGCTTTTTCTTAATTCATCTTTATTATATTTTTTCACATCTATAAGCTTATAATTTCCTACATTTTTCTCATTTCCAAGAATTAATTCAACTCCATTTTCTATATCTTCTTGTAGCTCTCCTAAACTTGTTTTTGCTTTCCAATTTCCTTTTCCTGTAAATATCACTCCTGATATTACCATTGGCATTGGTTTATTTTCTCCCGTTATCGTTCTATACCTATTTACTATTTCTATTTCATAATTTAGAACTCTATATGCCATATATCTATCAGATTTTGTTTGATGTTCTATTAAGAAAAAGATTTGTTTTTCTTTTATTTTATATAATATATCTACTTCTAATACTTTATTATTTCTAGTCCTAAATTCTGTATTACATAATTCTAATTCATTTGGTTTTAAAAAAATATTATAATTTATATATATAAATCTTGCTACTTCCTCTTTATCTAGCATAATTTCTTTAAAAATTTTATCGTGTAATTTGTCTATATATGTTTTGTTTTTCTCACTTTCTTCTTCAATCTTGTCTAGAAGCTTTAATAACTCCTCTTTTTTATTTGGCTCTCTTAAATATTCTTTTATTTTCTCATCTATTTTTTTATTCACTCGTAATATCAACCTCCTTTATATTAGCACATTTATATTCATTTATCAATATTTTTTATACAGTAAAATAGCCTCAAAATGACTAAATAACTTTTCTTTTCTCTTTTTCCCTTTATTTTTTGAACTTTTTCGAAATAAAAATTGATTAAAATTTATAATAAAATTTAAAATATGTTGACATATTATCATAATACAGTTTTTCTGTCAAGCATCTTTATAAAAAATATAAAAAATATGGTGTAAGAAAAACACCATATTTTTAATATTATCCTTTAAAATCTATTACTTTATCTCCTTTAGTTGCTCCCCAAGGTGCTGTTTCTAATAGTTTTTCATTATAGATTGTTACTTTATTTAAATTATTACATTGTACAAAACAACTATCTGATAAACTTTCCACGTTTCTTGGTATTTCTATACTTACAAGCCCAGAACAAAAATCAAATGACTGTTCTATTTTTGTCACACTATCTGGTATTATTACATTTGTCATATTTGTTTGATTATGAAATGCTTGTATTCCTATTTCTTTTACAGAGCTATCAATTGTAAATGTTCCTTTTATTTCATATAAAACTGTTACTAATGTTTTTGGTTCTTTCTTTGTATATAACACATTATTTTCTATTACATAATTTTCATTTCCAGAATCTATTGTTACTTTTACCGTAGAATTCATATATTTAAAAAATGGGCTTATATATGTTACATTTGTTCCTATTTTTATTTCTTCTATTTTATTATTAGTAGTAAAAGTAAAGCCTCTTATACTTGTTAATGAATCTGGTAAAATTATATTTTTAACATTTGTTGCTTGTTTAAAACAATATTCTCCTAAAATTGATACTTCTTTTTTATCTTTTAAATCAATTGTTTCTTCTTTTGAATAGCATATAACTAATTCTTTTGCGTCTTTTGTATATAATATCTTATCTTCATCTAACACTGCATATTTTGAACTATTTTCTGCTACTTCTATATTATTTATACTAGTAGGTATATCATTTGCATATATATATTGTAAACTACTTGGAATTATTAATTTTGTTATATTATTATAACTACCTATACTTAAATTAAAACTAGTTATTCCTTCTGGTATTTCAAATATAGTAATACTTTTTAAATAACTATCTGAAGCAAATAATATAACATCTTTTTTACTTGTCATAAGCATACCTGATTCATATACAAATTTTACATCTTCTCCTTGTTTCTTATTTATTATAATATTGTTTAATTTTTTATTTTCTGAAAATACCCATTTACCAATATCTGTAACTGTTGATGGTATTGTTATTTCTGGAAAACTTGTATAAGAAAAAGCACTCTCTTGTATTTGTTCTAAACCTTCAGGTAATATTATATTATTTAAACTTGAACAACCAGAAAATGTGTAACTTTCTATTATTGTTATTTTAGATGGTATTTCTATTTTTTCTAATTTGCTACAATCTATAAAAGCTTGTGTCTTAATTGAAATTAAACTTTCTGGTAATTCCACATTTTTTAAATTTTGACACTTTTCAAAAGCATTATCTCCTATCTCTTCTACCCCTTCTTGCATTATTACTGTTTCTAATGTCGTGTTATATGCAAATGCATTTGCTCCTATCTTTTTTACTGTTCCTGGTATTATTATTGTTTTTAACCCTTCATTTGCAAATGCTCCTTCTCCTATTTCTGTTACACTATCTGGTATTACTAATGTCCCATTTTCATCCATTAATGCTAAATTATTTCCAGTAGAAAGTAATACTCCATTTTCATCTATATCATATGGATTTACTTCTATTCCTAAACTTTGGGCTACTTTTATTTCATTATTATCTTTTGTATTTATTAGTAGCTCTCCTTTTATTACTTCCAATTTTTCAAAATAATCATCACTTATATTTGTTATTATATCTCTTATCGTTCCTTTTCCTTGTTCTGACTGGTCCTGTGTATTATAAAACAAATTATTTTTTCCTGCTGTTAAACTTTCTTCTAAAAAGCTATCATTTTTTGATATTTGTTCTATTTTAAATAACTCTAATTCTTCTTTATAACTTGCAAGTTCTGTTGATATCTTTGCTTTCATACTTTGTGTTAATATTCCACTATTTCCTGTTAGCATTGCAATTGAAACACCAGCTAATATTAATAATACAACTACTGTTACAACTAGAGCAATAAGTGTTATTCCTTTTTCTCCTTTGTTTTTATTCATTTTTTATCAATCTCCTTTGTACTTTTTTCTATTTGAATATATCATACACCTTCAAAATATGCAATACTTTTGTATGGTATTTTTGTATTTATTTTTATGTAACAATATAGAAAAGTTACAGGAGGTATTGATATGTTCGAAATATCTAAGTATAAAAAAAGCAATGTAAAACTTTCTATAAGATTACCAGAAAATATGAACGAAATGTTAAGAAAAATTGCAAAAAAAGAAAATATGAGTTTTAACAATGTATTAGTTAGTTGTATCCAAAACTCTTTAGAACAAATGGATCTAAATAAATATAAAGATGTAAACATTTATGATGAAAAGAAAAAAGAGCAATAAGCTCTTTTCTATTTAACTACTATATTATATATTCTTCCTGGCACATAAATGTCTTTTACAACATTATTATTTTCGTGTAGTTTTATTACTCTTTCATCATTTTTTATAATATCTAACATTTCTTGTTCAGATATTTCTGTACTAACAGTAACACAGAATTTTAATTTTCCATTTAATTGTATTGGAATATCTTTAGTACCACCTGCTAATTCTTTTTGGGAAACCTTTGGCCAGTTTTCATTATAAACAAAACCTGTTTTACCTAATTTTTCCCACTCTTCTTCTGCAAAATGTGGTGCAAGTGGTGCAAGTAATATAATTAATATATCTACTGTATCTTTTAAAACCTTTTTGTTTACATTTTCTTCTTTCATATAATCAGAAATTGCATTAGATAATTCCATACTTCTAGCAATTGCAGTATTAAATCTAAAATCTTCAATATTTTCTGTCATTAGTTTTATTGAATTACTTTTAATTCTTAGCAATTCTTTTTCTTTACTTCCAATTTCTTCACTATCATTTGTATTTTTATAAACTTCATTAAAGTTTTGTACTAGATTTTCTACTCTTGTAAAATATTTAGACATTGCTTCAATACCTTTTTCGTCCCAAGGTCCACCTTGTTTATAATCAAAACCAAACATAATATACATTCTAAATACATCTGAACCATATTTATCAATATACTCTTCTGGTGCTACTGTATTTCCTTTGCTTTTACTCATTTTATTACCGTCTGGTCCTAGAATCATACCTTGATGTACTAATCTTGTAAAAGGTTCATCAAAACTTAAATACCCCAAATCTCTTAAAGCTTTTGTCATAAATCTTGCATATATTAAGTGCATAGCTGCGTGTTCTTTTCCACCAACATATACATCTACAGGATCCATTTTGTCTACTATTTCTTTATTAAATGCTTCTTTATCGTTTTTAGCATCTGGATATCTTAAATAATACCAAGATGAACACACAAAAGTATCTAAAGTATCTGCTTCTCTTTTAGCTTTTCCACCACATTTCGGACAAGTACAATTCATAAATTCTTTTGATTTTTTAAGTGGTGATTCTCCATCTGGTTTAAACTCTACATCATATGGTAATAGCACTGGTAAATCTTCTTCTGGAACTGGTACTATTCCACATTTATCACAATAAATAATAGGAATAGGTGCACCCCAATATCTTTGTCTTGATACCAACCAGTCTTTTAATCTATAATTAATAGTTTTCTTTCCTTTACCTTCTTTTTGTAAATCTTCTGTTATTTTTATTTTAGCATCTTCAGATGTTAAATTATCATATTTTCCACTATTTACTAAAATACCTTTTTCAGTAAATGGTAATTTTGTTTCTTCTCCATTTTTAGACTTTACAACTTCTTTTATTGGTAATTTATATTTACTAGCAAATTCGTAATCTCTTTCGTCGTGTGCAGGTACTGCCATAACAGCTCCTGTTCCATAATCTTCTAAAACATAGTCTGCTATCCAAATTGGAACTTTATCTCCATTTATTGGGTTTATAGCATATCCACCTGTAAATACACCTGTTTTTTCTTTATCTACTGCTAATCTTTCTATTTCACTTAATTTAGATGCTTTATCTATATAATCTTCTACATCTTTTTTATATTCATCAGTTGTTATTTTTTGTACTAATTTACTTTCAGGTGCTAAAACAACATATGTTACACCATTTAATGTATCTGGCCTTGTTGTAAACACTGTTATTTTTTCTCCAGATGTTGTTTCAAATATAATTTCACTACCTTCTGATTTTCCTATCCAGTTTGTTTGTACTTTTTTAGTTGACTCTGGCCAGTCTAATTTATCCAAGTCTTGTAATAATTCTTCTGCATAATCTGTTATTTTGAAAAACCATTGTGCTAATTTTTTTCTTTTTATTTCAGAACCACATCTTTCACAAGTTCCGTTTATTACTTGTTCATTTGCTAAAACTGTTTTACAACTGTCACACCAGTTAACAGGTGCTTCTTTTTTATACGCAAGCCCTGCTTTATATAGTTGTAAAAATATCCATTGTGTCCATTTATAATAATCTGGCATACAAGTTTCTAGTGTATAGTCCCAATCATAACTTGCACCCATTTCTTCTAATTGTTTTCTCATTGCTGATATATTTTTTAATGTTGAATCTTCTGGATGTATTCCTGTTTTTATAGCATAATTTTCTGCAGGTAGTCCAAATGCATCAAACCCCATTGGATGAAACACATTATATCCTTGCATTTTTTTAAATCTTGCAAAAGAATCTGCTGGTGCATAATTAAACCAATGTCCCAAATGTAATTTTGCTCCAGATGGATATGAAAACATTTCTAAGCAATATAATTTTTCTTTTTTACTATTTTTATCAAATTTATATACATTGTTTTCCTTCCATTTTTTTTGCCATTTTTCATCTACTTTTTTTGAATATTCCATAAATAGTCAACTCCTACTTTTAAATTTCTACGTATATATTTATCACAAAACAACATTTTTGTCAACAAAAATTTAGCTTTAAACAAGCTAATTTTAAGCTGTTAAAGCTAAATTAAATCAATATTTTTTTATAAACTTTATTGTAATTTATATGGTTCTGCTTCAGTTCCTTCTACTGAAACTATTGATAAATTATCATTTAATGTTATAACAGGTCTAAAAGCAATAGGCGTTCCTTCTGATATATTCTTACTACTATAGAAAGAATGAGAATCAACATTACCTTTTGAAATTTTATATATATTAAATGCAACAGTTTCATTACTTAGATATAAACAGCGAGATGATAATAAATAAGTATTATATACACCTTCACCATTATTTATAAATAACTCATAATATACTTTATCCTCAAAATCCTCTTCTTCCATTTGCTTATACCAATGCATATGTTTTGCTGTTATACTTTTTTTGGCTTCTTCTACTTTTTCATTTAATAACATATTTTGACTACTATTATTCCAAACATTACTTGCTTGTTTATCATCTATTTTTCCATTTTCTTCATATCGGAATATATTTGGAAAATATTTATTACCTGTATATGTACGTATTTCACCATATTTTACAGGATTATTACCAGATTGAACTGTTTCATTTTGTGTATAATCATATTTTAAATGTTTTTGTATATCTTCTATTTTTAAATTTTCTACACTATTAGCATATGTTGTATTATTATATAATACTTTACAGGCTTCATCTGGTAAATATACACCATTATTATATCCTAATTGTCCATATAGAGATATTTTATATGTTGTAGGTTTATCACTAATTAATCTAATTTTATTATCATTTACATCTAAAATTTTCCATTTTAATGATAATTCTTGGTTTAAAGTTTGATTTTCATTGTTTAAATCTCCAGAATAATTTTTTAAATCTTCTATTAATTTCGAAAAATTTGTTGAATTTAAATCTGTTGTTTCTGGTAAATATTCTATATAACTTCCTAATTTTATTTTTCCAGATTTCACTTGACCAAGTAAAGTTTCTGTTGATTCTTCACTGATATTTCCATTATTATCTATTTTATACATTCTGTTAGTACTATTAAATAAAACTGTAAAACTACCATCATTATTGTCCATAACTTTAGTATCTAAATTTTCAGTATATTTATTTATTGCTTCTTGTAAATTAGTTTTATTTAATTTTTCATATCCATCATCTTTAATTTGTGCATCTGAAACAGCTAAGCTAATTATTTCTTTTTCCTTTGCAATGCCTGTTTCTTTTTCAGCATTTGTAGCTTGCGTAAGTATACCATTATTACCTGTTAGCATTGCAATTGAAATTCCAGCTAAAATCAATAAAACAATTATTGTTACGATTAAAGCCACCAGCGTAATTCCTTTTTCTTTTTTTATTGTTTTTTCCTTTTTGTGATTTTTCCATCTAATCTTCCTCCTTAGTATTATTTTATAACACTTTTTAGTTTATGTGTATTAATTATACACAGTATAACATAAAAATTATTATAAAATCAATAAAATAGTAAAAAATTTATAATATTTTTATTTGATTTTTTTGGAGGATTTGATGAAAAAGTTTAATGATAAACGTAATATTGTCGGTAGTTTAATAAGAGAATACAGAGAAAAAAGCCATTATTCTAAAATGGAATTATCACGTAAATTAGAATTATTAGGAGTTGAGCTTGATAGATTTGAATTATATAAAATCGAAACTAATAAAAAAAGTGTTAAAGACTTTGAGCTAATTGCTTTGTGTATTGTTTTAGATATAGATTTTAATGAATTAAAAAAATTAGTTGAAAATTATTAAAAGTACATTTGTACTTTTTATTTTTATATTTCTATTAAAAAAAGATTGAAGTTATAACAACCAACGAACAATTTCAATCTAAAACCATAAAAAAACTTAATGCTTTGCTCTAATTTTATTTTACTCTAACTGTAATTTTATTTTTTCCACACAAAAAGCACCAAAATTGGTGCTTTCTATTTTTATTATTCTGCTGATTCTTCTGTTTGTTCTGGAGCTTCATAAGCATCTAAGATAGCTTTTTGAATTTTCTCTCTAGTTTCAGCATTGATTGGATGAGCTATATCTTTGAATTCTCCGTTAGGAGTTTTTCTACTAGGCATAGCTATAAATAATCCATTTTGACTTTCGATAACTTTAATATCGTGTACTGCGAATTCGTTATCGAATGTTACAGAAGCAACAGCTTTCATTCTGTTCTCTGAATTTACTTTTCTTAAACGTACATCTGTAATTTGCATTTTGGTGCACCTGCCTTCCTTAAGTTTTAAAAATTTTGTACATACCGTCTAATCTTATGTACAATTATATTATTCTTCATAAAAAACTTTTTTCCTTCTTTTTTTTACAAAAAAATTAAATTTATTAATATAATTTTATTTAACTTGTAACATTTCTCTATTTTTTTAATATTATATGATGTAAACACTTGAAATTTTACCAATATAATTATATAATTTGTAATCATAAGAGGAGCGTGTTTTTAAAATGCCAAATATAGAACATATAAAAAAATATAAAAATATACATATGATTGGAATTGGTGGAATCAGTATGAGTGGTATAGCAGCAATACTTCAAAACTGGGGCTTTAATGTTACAGGTTCTGATGCAGCTGATTCTGAAGCAGTACAATTATTATTAAAAAAAGGAATAAAAGTTGTTATTGGACACAACATAGAAGATGTAAGAAATTCTGATGTTGTGGTTTATTCTGCTGCAATAAAACAAGATGACCCAGAAATGGTAGAAGCAAAGAAATTAGGAATTCCAACAATAGAAAGAGCTGACTTTTTAGGTGAAATAACTCGTTGTTATAAAGATACTATTTGTATATCAGGAACACACGGAAAAACAACAACAACTTCTATGATATCTCTATGTTTTCTAGACGCTTTAAAAGACCCAAGTATTCAAGTAGGTGCATTATTAAAACCATTAAATGGAAATTATAGAGTTGGAAATAGCGAACATTTTATAATAGAAGCTTGTGAATATGTTGAAAGTTTTCTAAAATTTAGTCCTAAAGCAGAAATTATTTTAAATATAGATAATGACCATTTAGACTATTTTAAAACATTTGATAATATAAAAAATGCTTTTATAAAATATGTTAAATTACTTCCAAATGACGGTATATTAGTATTAAATGGTGATGATAAAAATTGCTTAGATTTAAAAGAATATACAGTAGCTAAAGTTTATACATATGGAATAGAAAATCAAGACTCTGATTTTACAGCAAGAAATATTTCTTTTGATGATGACGGTTTTGCAAAATTTGATGTTTATTATAAAAAAGAATTCTTTGTTACAATAAAGCTTTCTGTTCCAGGAAAACACAATATTTTAAATGCTTTAGCTTGCACTGCCTTATGCACTGAATATGGAATTGAAAGAAAAGATATTGCATCAGCTTTAGAAAAATTTACAGGAGCACACAGAAGATTTGAATTTAAAGGAAAAATAAATGGAAATGCTAGTGTATATGATGATTATGCACATCACCCAACAGAAATAAAAGCAACATATAATTCACTTTCAAATAAAAAATATAACAAATCTTGGGTTATATTCCAGCCACATACTTACAGCAGAACTAAAACATTATTAGATGATTTTGCTAAAGCCTTAATTGATTTTGATAATATAATTATTTTAGATATTTATGCAGCTAGAGAAAAAAATACTTTTAATATATCTTCTAAAGATTTAGTTAATAAAATAAATTCTTTAGGTAAAGAAGCTAAATATATGCCTGATTTTGAAGATTGTGTTAAATATGTAAAAGAAAATATTAAACCAAATGATATTGTAATTACTTTAGGAGCAGGAACTGTAACTGAAATAGGTCCAATGTTATTAAAATAAAAAAGCCACTATATAAAGTGGTTTTTTTCTATTTGAAAATCTCAAATTTTTCTATTTTATTTCCTCTTAAGAAACTAGCTATATCCATTTTTTTAGCATTTTCGCCTTGTATTTCTAGTACTTTTATTATTCCCTCTTTTGCTTCTATATATAAACCTTGTTTTGCATCTGAAATTAATACTGTTCCATTTTCTAAATTATCTTTATTTTCTTCTATATTTATATCATTGTTATTTAATACATTAACTTTCCAAAACTTAATTTTCTTACCATTTAAAAAACTATAAGCACCCATTATAGGGTTTAAACCCCTTACTAAGTTTTTAATTTCTCTAGCAGTCTTATTCTCCCAATCTATTTTAGCAATAGACTTATCAAGCATCGGTGCAAGTGAGAAATCTTCTCCTTGTTTTATACGTTTTGCTGTTCCATTTTCTATTTCTTTTAGAGTTTTTACTAAAAGTTCTCCACCTATTTTAGCTAATCTATCCCATAATTCACCTGTTGTCTCATCATCACCAATTGTAACTTTTTCTTTTAAAATCATATCACCTGTATCCATACCAACATCCATATACATTGTGGTAATACCAGTTTCTTTGTCTCCATTTAAAACTGCCCATTGTATCGGTGCTGCACCTCTATATTTCGGAAGTAATGAACCATGTACATTAATACAACCACACTTTGGAATATCTAAAATTTCTTTTGGAAGTATTTTACCATAAGCAACAACACATATAACATCTGGTTTTAAATCTCTTATTTTAGATATAAACTCTTCATTTTTTCTAACCTTTTCTGGTTGTAGTATTTGAAGTCCTTTTTCTTCTGCAAATTTTTTAACAGGAGAAACAGACATTTTCATGCCTCTACCTTGTTTCCTATCTGGGTTAGTTACAACTGTTAAAATCTCATAACCTGCTTCATATAAAGCCTTTAAACTTTCTTTGGCAAAATCTGGTGTACCCATAAAAACAATCTTCATATACATCTTCCTTTCCGGGGACGTTTCTTTTGCGACTTTTTAGTCGCATTCGGGACAGATCTTTATATAGATGTGTCCCCAATGCGACCTTTTGGTCGCAAAGGAAACGTCCCTAATTATTTTCTACATATTCTAGTGTTCCTGGTATTATTTTATTTATAAATAATTCTCCATTTAAGTGATCTACTTCATGTGCTATTGCTTGTGCTAATAACTCTTTTGCTTTTACTCTCATACGTTTTCCTTCTCTATCAGTATATTCTGCAACTACTTCTTGAGGTCTTATAACTTTTGCGAATTGATTTGGAAAACTTAAACATCCTTCTTCTACTTCTTGTTCACCTTTTGTTTTAATAATTACTGGGTTTATTAATACTATAGGACCATTATCATCATATAAATCTATTACAATTAATCTTTTTAAAATACCAACTTGTACAGCTGCTAAGCCTACTCCATTGTATTTATGCATTGTTTCTATCATATCATCTATCAATGTTTGTATTTTTTCTGTCAAGATGTCTTCTTCTGGTACTTCTCTTGATTTCTTTTTTAATATTTCGTCCCCTTCATATCTTAAATTTCTAATTGCCATTTTCCTTATCCTCCTTTGCTTATGCCATATTATTAGGGTTTACATCTATTGATATTCTAATATCTTTTAGATCTTTTTGATAAACTTTTTGTAAATATTCATTTAGTACATCATTTATTTTTTCGTTTATCTTTCCTTTTATTATTATTCTATATCTATACCTATTTTGTATTTTATCTATTGGTGCTGGCATTGGTTTAAATATTTTTATTGTTCCTTCTTGTTCTTGTTTTATTTCTTCATCTTTTTCTATAATTTCTAATTTTTGTTTTAAATAATTATAAGTTTTTTTACTGATATCTATTAATTTTTCTTCTTTTAAACCACTAAACCCAATTACTATTATATCGCAAAATGGTGGATATTTCAACTGTTTACGTATTAATATTTCTGTTTCATAGAATTTCTTATAATTTTGTTCTCTTGAACACTCTATTGTAAAATTATCTGGGTTATATGTTTGTATTATTACTTTTCCTGGTTTGTCTTTTTCTCTTCCTGCTCTTCCTGCTACTTGTGTTAATATGTCAAATGTTCTCTCATTTGCTCTATAATCATCTATATTAAGTGAGCTATCTGCTGTAATTACTCCAACAAGTGTTACATTTGGAAAATGATGTCCTTTTACTACCATTTGTGTTCCTATTAATATATCTATATTGTCTTCTTTAAATTTATTTAATATTTCTTCGTGTGAGTTTTTCTTACTCACTGTGTCTACGTCCATTCTTATTGTACTGGCATTTGGAAATTCTTTTTGTATTTCTTGTTCTAATTTTTGTGTTCCTGTTCCGAAATATCTTATTTTATCGCTTCCACACTCTGGGCAAATGTTTACAAGATTTTCTTCATATCCACAATAATGGCATTTTAGTTTTTTCTCATAACTATGATATGTAAGGCTTATATTACAATTTTTACACTTGGCTACATATCCACAATTTCTGCACATTACAAATGTAGAATAACCTCTTCTGTTTAAAAACAATATTGTTTGTTTTTTATTTTTTAAGTTTTCTTCTATTGACTTATATAATTCTCTACTTAGCATTGATTTATTTCCACTTGCAAGTTCTTCTTTTAAGTCTATTATTGTTACTTTTGGAAGGCTTGCTTCATTTGCTCTTTTTGTTAATTCTAATAATTCTATTTGTCCTAATTCTTTTGCTTTATAATACTCTTTTAAGTCTGGCGTTGCACTACCTAAAAGCAAAGGACATTTATTTTGTTTTGCAATATATTTTGCTACTTGTTTTGCATCATATTTAGGGTTTGATTCTGATTTATAGGAACTGTCGTGTTCTTCATCAATTATTATTATCCCCAAATCTTCTACAGGAGCAAATATAGCAGACCTTGCTCCTATTACTATTTTTGCTTTTTTTGTTTTTATTTTATCCCACTCATCATATTTTTCACCAATTGATAATTTACTATGCAATACCGCTATTTTCTCTTTTCCAAATCTTGATATAAATCTATCTAACATTTGTGGTGTTAATGATATTTCTGGCACTAATACTATTGCTGTTTTTTCTTTTTTCAAAACTTCTTCTATTAACTGTAAATATATTTCTGTTTTTCCGAGACCCCGTTACTCCATATAATAAATACTCTTTAAAATCACCTTCACAAATTGTTTTTCTTACTTTTTCAAATGCTTTTTCTTGTTCTTCAGTTAATTTTAAGAAATTAGTTTTTTCTATTTTTTTGTTTCTTAAAGGGTCTCTTTCTATTTTTTTATCTAATATTTCTAAATAATCATTTTTTACTAAAGTCTTTACTATTGCCCTTGAACAATCTAATAGCAATTCTATTTCTGGTATTGTTACACCTTCATTTTGTTTTACAAAATTTAGTATCTTTTTTTGTTTTTCTGATTTTATTTTTCCCGCTTCTATATCTAATTCTATTTCTTCTATATTTTTTTTCAAATACACTGCTTGTATCTTTTTATCTTGCATCTTTTTTTCTTTTGTTCTAGTTCCTGGTTGTAACATTAGTTTTATACAATCTGATACATTACAAAAATATCTTTTTGACATCCATTTTGCAAGCTCTATTTTATCATCATTTAAAGAATCTTCTATTTTTTCTATATCTTTTACTTCAAATTCAGATTTTTCCTTTATTCTTACTACAAAAGCTTCTTCTAATTTTCCACTTTTACCAAATGGAACTAAAACTTTGCTACCTATTATAACAAAGTCTTCCAATTCTTTTGGTATATTATAATCAAAAGTCCTATTTAATTTTTTTGCTGTTCTATTTATTATTACCTCTGCTATCATTTTAGCTCCTTTATTGAAAAAAGTGAGCTTATATTAAATCTCACCTTTTATTTTTCTAACCATTTTTTATATTCTTCTTCTATTTTATCTGCAACTTCATTTGGTGTTAAATTACTCGTATCTAGAACTAAATCATAGTTAGATTCATCTTCTTTTCTAACTCCATATAATTCAAAGTATCTCGCATTTTCTAAATTATATCTCTTTTCTATGTCTTGTTTTTGTTCTTCTACTGTACTAAATTTTCTTTCACTATCTCTTCTTGCTTCATCATTAAACACTCTTTTTGCTGCAATATTAATATCTACTTTTAAATATACTTTAAAAGATTCTGGCACAGCATACCAACCGAAGACGTGCATCTATTATAAAGTTATCGTGTTCTTTTGCATATTCAGATGCACTATTTTCTATACTTCTATCTATTTCTGGATGTGATTTTACATATTCATTAAAAGTAGTAACATCCATACCGCTTTCTTTAGCTAATTTTCTAAAATAGTCTCCATTTCTATATACAGTATAGTTTAGTCTTTCCATTAATATTTTTGATACTGTACCTTTCCCGACTTGCAAGTTCTCCACCTAGTGAAATTATATGTTTCTTTTCCATTATTTTCTCCATTTCTTTATTCTACTTTTATATCATTTTCTATATCATCATTTTCATCTTCTGGTTCTTCTACTATAGATACTTTTCCTTCTGCTATTTCATTTGCAGCAAGTGTTACAGGTGATTCTTCTTTTACATCTGTTTTTGGTTCTGCTCCTGCTGCTATTTGTCTTGCTCTTCTTGCTGTTGCTATTACTAATTCATATCTATTATTTGCTTTTTTTAATAATTCTGCTACTGTTGGTTTTACCATCATTTTTCATCAACTCCTTTTAAATTATCTATTTTCATACTTTCGGCTAATTGTTTTCCTAGTTCTTCAGGTGATATTGTTTTATCTATTCTTCCACCTACTGTCTCTGGTTGTACTGCTGATAAAATAATATGTCCTGAGTCCATAACTAGGGCTGCTCTTGTTCTTCTTCCACAAGTTGCATCAATTGCTGTTTTATTATCTTTTGCTTCTTGAATTAATCTTTTTATTGGTGCCGATTCTGGGCTTACTATTGCTACAATTCTTTGTGCTGAAATAATATTACCAAATCCAATATTCACTAATTGCATAAAACACAACTCCTTTCTATTCTATATTTTGTATTTGTTCTCTAATATTTTCTATTTCAGTTTTTAGATCTATAACATCATTTGTAATTTCTAGACTACCAGATTTTGCCCCTATTGTATTGGTTTCTCTATTCATCTCTTGTACTATAAAATCTAGTTTTTTTCCAATTGCCCCTTCTAGATTCAAAAGATTTTTAAATTGTGATATATGACTATTTAATCTTGTTAGTTCTTCTTCTATTGAACATTTATCTGCATATATTACAACTTCTTCAGCTAATCTTGATTTGTCTATTTCTTGCTCTTTTAGTAATTGTTTAATTCTCTCTTCCAATTTTACTACATATTCCGAAATAAGTCCAGTAGAAAGTTCAGATAATTCATTTATTTTTTCTTTAATAAATTCTAATCTGTTATTTAAGTCTTTTGCAATTTTTTCTCCTTCTATCTTTTTCATCTCTAATAGATTATTTACTGCAATTTCTACTACTTCTATCATTTCTTTTTTGATAGTATCATCATCTTGATTATCTTGTATACTCAAAACTTCTGGATATCTTGCTATATCATTAACTTTTATTTCTGATATCAAGTCTTCTTCAATTGCTAATTCTTTTAAATTTCTAATATATTCTCTTGCTAGTTCTTTATTTATACTTATTTTTCTTCCTTCAAGTGAATTGTTTTCGAAAGTTATAAAAACATCTATTTTTCCTCTTTTTATATTTTTAGATATTTCACTTTTTACTGTTTCTTCTAAATAACTTAATGCTCGTGGCATTCTTACAGAAATATCTAAATATCTATGATTTACACTTCTTATTTCCACTTGATATTTTCTAGAGTTTTTTTCTAAATTTGCTTTTCCATATCCTGTCATACTTCTAATCATTTTTTTCTACCTCTTTTTTTGTTTTTCTAGTCTTTTTCTCTACTTTCTTTGTTTCTTCTTTATGTACTTCTTCTTTTTTTGCTCTACTTGTTCCTTTTTTTACTTTATTTTCTTTTTTTACATCATTTTCTTTCTTTGCTTTATCTTCTTTTTTTACTTCCACTTTTGTTTCTGTTTTTTCTTCTTTTTTATTATCTTTTTTAATTGTTTTCTTTGTTTCTTTTTTTATTTCATCTTCATTTGTTTTAACAACTTTCTTAGTCTTTCTTCTTTTCTTAGCTTCTTTTTTTACTGGTTCTTCTTTTACTATTTCTGATATATCACTTAAACTCTTTAAATATTCTCTTTTTTCTTTTGTATAAATTATTACTGATTTTAATACATAATATATTGCAAACACATATGAAGATACTAATAAATAAAACCTAAAGTCATATTTATAAAAAGTAATTATATGGTTTATTGATAGTGAGTGCATTGATAGAACTAATAATTCTATCCCACTTATTGCTGATTTTCCACTATCTTTTTTATATGCTATTTCTAACATTACTAAGCCTATTACTAAAAATATTCCTGAAAATACTTCTATATCATTTATTAATCTATCTGTGTTCATTCTAGTATAAGCAAAGTTTAATATTATGAAATAACACATTATTCCTATTGCTTTTAATAAGTTTTTAAATATTACCTTCATTTGTTTATCTACCCCTCTAATTCATACATTATTATACTTAGTACATTTAATGCTACTGTTTCTGTTCTTAATATCCTTTTTCCAAGTGATACTGTTATTACATTATTATTTTCTTGTATCATTTCTACTTCCTTTTCTGAAAGACCACCTTCTGGTCCTATTATAACTGCTATTTTTATTTCATCTTCTTTATAATTATAGTTTTCTTTAATTTTTGTTAAAGCTTCTTTTAACATTGTTTTTTCTTCTTTTTCATATGCTAGTATTACTATATCATATTCACCTAGTATTTTACAAACACTTTTTAATTTTTTTATTTCATTTACTTTTGGTATAAAATCTCTATCACATTGTTTTGCTGCTACTTCTGATATTTTTTGCCATCTTTCCACTTTTTTTATTTTATCTTTTTCATTATATTTTACAATACATCTTTCCATATCTACTGGCTGAATACAAAAACTTCCAAGCTCTACTGATTTTTGTACTACTAAGTCCATTTTTTCTCTTTTTGGTAGTCCTTGCATTATTGTTATTTTTATGTTTGATTTAAAATCTTTCAACTCTTTTGAAATTTTACAGATAATAAAATCTTTTTCTATTTTATCAATATCACAAAAATAGTTTTTTTGTTTTTCACTATCACAAATAACTATTTCGTCTCCTTCTTTTTGTCTTAATACATTTTTTATATGATTTACATCTGTACCTTCTATTCTAATTAGGTTTCCTTCTACTTGGTTACTTTTAACAAAAAACTTTGACATAAACTTTTCTCTCCTTATACCAAAACATTATAACATAATTTTTTTTATTTTTCCAGCGAAAAAATAAGAAAGTACGAAAATAATACTTTCTTATATATTTTTTTAGAAAATGTTAAGCATTCTAAAATTTTCTCTGAATTCTTCGTGTTCTTTTTTATTAATTTCAGTTTCTCTTTTTATAATTTTAAATAGTTTATTTTGATTAATTAATATATTTGCTATATTAGAATTTTGCATAGAATCTAACTTTTTACTTATATTTCCTACTTCTTCTTTTATTTCTCCATTTTGATATTTAATTTCTTTTACTTGTGTTTCTACAATTCCTAATCTGTTATCCATTTTAATAAATTGTCTTTTCATATCTTTTACATCTGTTTCTACGTTGTCTAGTCTTCCATTTATCGTTACTACTTCTCCTTTTACGTCTTTCATGTCTGTTTCTAAATTATCTAGTCTTCCGTTTATTGTTACTACTTCTCCTTTTACATCTTTCATATCTGTTTCTAAATTGTCTAGTCTTCCATTTATTGTTACTACTTCTCCTTTTACATCTTTCATGTCTGTTTCTAAATTGTCTAGTCTTCCATTTATTGTTACTACTTCTCCTTTTACATCTTTCATATCTGTTTCTAAATTATCTAGTCTTCCATTTATCGTTACTACTTCTCCTTTTACATCTTTTACATCAGTTTCTACATTGTCTAATCTTTTCTCTACATTATCTAATCTTCCGTTTACTTTTCCAAATTCACCTTGTATATTTGTCCATAATTCTTGAATATCCATATAGCTTCATCTCCTTTATTTATTTTATGAAAAGATTTTACTATATTATTTTTTTATTTACAAACCCAGCAATATTTAATTGTAGCTAAAAAAATCACTCTTTTCTAATGTAAGCTATTTTTTTCTTTTATTTTCTAACTTTTTGAAATTGTTGCATTCTTTTTTACTTATTAGTTTATAATTTTCTTAACATAGAAGATGAAAAAAGATTGCTAAAATAATTTAGCAATCTAAAATAATTAATTGTTTATTTTTAATAATTTTCTGCTTTTATTTCAAAATATGCTTTAGGGTGGCTACATACTGGGCAAATTTCTGGTGCATATTTACCAATTACAATATGTCCACAATTTCTACATTTCCATATTCTTTCATCATCACGGCTAAATACTAATCCACCTTCAACATTTTCGATTAATTTTTTATATCTTTCTTCATGTTCTTTTTCTATTTTAGCAACTTCTGAGAATAGATATGCAATATGGTCAAAACCTTCTTCTTTAGCTTCTTTTGCCATTCTGTCATACATATCTGTCCACTCATAATTTTCTCCTTCTGCTGCTGCTTGTAAGTTTTCTAATGTTGATTTTATTTCTCCACCTTGTAATAATTTAAACCACATTTTAGCGTGTTCTTTTTCATTATCTGCTGTTTCTTGGAATATAGCTGCTATTTGCTCATATCCTTCTTTTTTTGCTTTGCTTGCAAAATATGTATATTTATTTC
The DNA here is from genome assembly GCA_944387455.1 of uncultured Clostridia bacterium. Lineage (GTDB taxonomy): Bacteria > Bacillota > Clostridia > TANB77 > CAG-508 > CAG-269. The sequence continues at coordinate 5,023 of CALXEY010000009.1, read as the reverse complement.
TTGCTTGTGATTCTCCTGCAAATGCCTCCATTAAGTTTTTCTCTGTTTTTGTTCCTTTTAAATCCATTTTTATTTCCTCCTTTAATTTTTTATTTTTATCAATTAGCATTTTATATCAAAAAGCTTAAAAAGTCAATAATTAATTCTAATTTAAATTTTACATAATTTCAGTTTGATTTCTAATTTTCTAAAGTATTACTATATTCTTCCCAAGATTCTGGCTCATATAATGCACCAACAAACCATATTTCATTTGTATTTTTATCTTTAATAATATATAAGAAAGGTTTGTTAATATCTATTTTTACTGGTTCTTCTTGTATAACAGATCCTATATCCATTGATATAACAGTAACTGCTGCAGCTTTTATTCCTTCTTCTGTAAATTCAATATCTGCTTTATGCAAAGCATCATTTACATATAAATCTTCTGATATATTAGAAAAATTTGCTTTACTAATATCAAATGCATCTGTTATTCCTAATTTTATTAAATCTTGTTTTAAATCTAAATCATATTCAGTAGAAAATCTTGGTATTGATATATCTACTCCATTTCTTTCTTTTGATGCTGTTTTTGATTTCTCTAAAATATTATTTAATTCTTCCAAAGAAAATTTTTCAATATAATTTGACAAATTCTCTTCTGGCATTATTGCAATAAATTCTAATTGTGTATCATTATATTTTTTTAAGTCCATTGTTATAGATGTTATTTTTTCATCTTTATAGTATGAAATATTATCATTATGTGCTGTCATACTCATTATTGGAGCTTCCATAGCTGTTCCATCTTCTTTATAAAACTCTCTTTTATTAACATCATCAAATTTTTCTTCCCACTCCATATCTATCGCAAGAGCATTTATTAATAACATTTTTGTAGCTGGGTTTGAAACCACATCATCACTTAACATATTTTTAATTATTCCCAAAGTCTTATCTTCTATCCATTTATTTATATTTTGAGCATTTTGAAAAGGATCATAATTTATTTCTGCATTATATCTATTTTTTAATAATTCTTTATAATCTTCTTTTACATTTTTAGCATAAGTATTTCTAATATACATCCCGTTTGCTAAAGATAGTATATCGTCTATATTTTCATATTTAGTTAAATTCTGATTTTGTAATACATTTTCTATTTGAGTTTTAGTATTTCCACTTGCACCTTCTTCTAACATTTTTAAAGCATATTTTATTGATAATGGACTATATATAATATTTTGATTATTATTTTCTAATTTTAAAAATTCCATTGAAAAATCTTCATTTTGTGTTTTTTCTTCATTAGATTGATTGTTAATAACACTATTTGTATTAGAAATTTTTTTATTATTTTCTGAAATGACGAAATATACTGATATTAAAATTATTATAGTTAGTAACAAAATAATTGCTACTACTGTTTTAAATTTAATTTTTAATTCTCCTTTTTCTTTCATATTAAAAATCCCCCTTTTCTTTTGTTTAAAAATTTTTTATATTTATATAATATTTATATCATTTTTTTTATTTTATTTCAATATTTTTAAGAAATTAAACAGGATAAAAAAATGAAATAATTTTTCTGTGGCGTAGAACAGTTGATAGTCAATGGTTCTACGCTTTAATCATATCAAAATTCCATCCCTTTTTCTTTGCTAAATAGAATATCTTAGGTATTTCTGTTTCTGGATCTAAGCTTGCCATAAATCTTATCTTTTGTATACTTAATTTGTAGTCGTTCTGTACTGTTTTTAATAGGTTTAGAGCATTTTTCTTTATTATTTGTAAATTTAATAATGCTCTTTTATCTACTGTTCTATTATCATCACATTTAAATGTGAAATCTAAGTGCCAATGCAATTTGTTTTCTACACTCCAATGATTTCTTATTGCTTTAGAAAATAATTCTATATTTAATAATAAACTTGATATGTAATATCTCTTTTCTACTGTTTTCTTTCCTTCTTTATCTTCTGTTGTCTTTACTACTAATACTAAACTCCTTAATTTGTTCCATTTTTCTTTGTCTTCATACCAATTTACTTTTTCTGTTTGATAATATTGATATGTTATTATTTGACTATGGCTTTTTTCTCTTACTAATTTATATGCTCCTTCATAACCTGATTCTATTATTAATAACCTATCTTCATCAAAATATTCTACTACTTCTTTATAAAATAATTCATGGTTCCCTTTTAATGCTCCTACATAATCTCCATGACCTTCTATTACTGCATCTACTGTGTCTGTTTGCGTATTTAATGCATCCCATGTACATACTACTCCTTTTATATTTAATTTTTTAATTAAGTCTGGTATTGCTGTTATTTCATTTGTTTTATCTTCTATTCTTTCTTGTCCTATACATAGGCTAGTTCCTTCTGAGTATACGTTTAGTACATTTAATGGTTTTACTTTTTCATTATTTTTATTAGTCTTTCTTTTACTGCTGTTTTCTACTTTTCCGTCAAAATGATAAATATCTCCTTTTTTTCTTGCACTTTCTATTAATTCACTATATGCATGAGCACAGAAGTTATGTAATTCTTGAGCATCTACTATTGACATTATATTTTTATATGTTACAACAGGTGGTATTCCTCCTGTTAATTGTAGAAAACTTCTTAACCACTCTTTATTTTTTCTTGCAAATATTTCTATATCTCCCCAGTCATTACAATTACAAATGCTAGCTAAAAAAACTACGCATATTATATCCCATAATTTATATGTACATTTCTTTTTTATTCTCATATCAGTTATTTCCTTTGCTTTTTCTTTTATACTTTTTAATGTTAAAACATCTATATTTTTTATATTAGTTTCTTTTTTATCTAATTTTTTACGTAATCTTTTTGTATATTTTTTTACTATCTTCATTTCTTTAATACCTTTTCTTTAGTTTTTTATATTGTATCATAAAAGAAAAAACTGTAAAATACTTTTATGGTTTTTTATTACTTTTGTAAGACGTAACATAGTTATATCAATAACTTTGAGATTTTAAAAAAACTTTTCATTTTTTTATCGTGGAAATTAAAAGGACTATACTGTTAATTACCAGTATAGTCCCATAAAGTAGTATTTGTTATTTTAGGACTCTTTTTTACTACTCTACAGTAATTGGAACAATTCCCTTACCTTTTTTAATTCTAAGGTTACTTGTAACAAAAGAACCTGAAAGAGTTATTTCTGCAACATTAGTTGTTATCTCAAATGTATTTATTGCTTGATATGAGCCAAAACTATATTGAGGTATTTCTACCAAAAGCTTTGTATGGATACAACTATCTGCATCACAAGTAGCAAATATATATAATGTATCTTCTTGCCCTTCTAGTCTGAACATATCAAAATATTGTGCTTTTTCTCCACTCAGATACCCTTGTAGTGTTGCTGTAAAGTTATCATCTACTCCACGTCTGACAATTACATCTGCAAGTGTCGAATAAATGCATATCCGTCTAACCCCTTTTGCTTGTAGTTTTCTAGTGATAAACTCTCCTGTATCTTCCATTTCGAAATAGCGGTCGTTTTCTACATTGTAACCAGGGTCAATAACACAGTTCTTAGACATAATTTCTCCTAACTCTTCGTTACCTACTTTACTATATACAAGAGGAAAAACTCCTCTGATATTACTATTATATCATTATAAATTCTGTTGTCAATTATTATTGTGTTATTTCATAATTAATGAAAAATATAATCAAATTAGTAAAAAATTTAATGTTAAAATACAATTCTAATTCTATAATATTTTATTTTAAAAAGTCATATATATTTTTCTAAATTTTTTACATATTTTTTGTCATCTTTACATATAATATTTTAGACATTTGTTGACAAATGTAATAAAAAACTGTATAATTAAATTACAGATCACAAGAAAGAACGGTGTAGCACCCCATCATAGGTGTGTTGGATTGGGCAACCAATCCCATCGTTCCCTTTTTATTTTTATGTATATAATTTTATTCCTGCACCTAAAATTTTCTTTTTATGTTTTCTTATTGATGGTTTCAAAATATCAAAAAATGTAGTATCTTCTTTTTCGTACTTTCTATATATAGCTCCTGCACAAAAATCTGCAACTTGTATTCCTGCACTATAATCAGAATCTACAAATATTAAGGCATCACAAAAATTCGGGAATTGCACAAAATGTGTCCCCATATTTTTAGCTCTTAAATATGCATTTTGTAATTCGTCATCCAATTTATTATTATTATTGTTTTTCCTACTATCTGCAAACATCATAGCTGGTATATTTGTACTTCTTCCTTTTTCATCTGTTATTTGCGTACAACACCTTTCCATTAATAAATGAAGTGCAATAGCATATAAATCATTATGATTTTGTATAAATTTTTTGTTTTTATAGCAATATTCTTTATCCATAATAATTCCTATAACTGAATTTTTATAGTTATTTACTATCCCCATAATTTCTTTTTTCATACTCATTATTTGCTCAAGATCTATACCTATCTCTTTATATTTCGTATTCCATTTAACTTCATGATATGGATTTAATCCATATTTTAGTTTTATATCTCTCAGTCTACCTTCTATTTGCAATATTTCATCTGCATTAATCTAAAACCTGCCAAAACAAAATATTTACTTGTATTTTTTACTAACTTATTATTTTCTTCATCAAAGCCTCCTGGCTGTCCACTTTCATCTAAAAACATTATATACATTTTTTTCACTTCCTTTTATATATTTTTATATTGTAATAAATTTAAACAAAAAAGTAAAGCAATTTTATTTTTTACTTATATTACAAAAAAATACTCCCTTTTATAGGAGTACAAATTCGTGTCTATACTAGTGAACTCCCCATTGTCTAAAGCCAATGGGATTGCGGTTGCATATATTTCAAAGTGCTTGGCAAAATTTTATATTGGTACTGATGGTGGGACTCGAACCCACATGGTTTCCCGCTAGATTTTGAGTCTTTTAAGGTAATTTATAGTTATTTATTTTTAACATTAAATATTGCTTTTTAAAAAGCTCAAAATTA
>CALXEY010000008.1 GCA_944387455.1 uncultured Clostridia bacterium | reverse complement strand
TCAAAGAGATATTACAACAGCGGTAAAAAGAGCAAGACATATTGCTTTATTACCATATACACAAAATTAGGGGAAAATATTAATAGCTATAACTATTAAAAATATAAGAGTTATAGCTATTTTATATTTTGTTTATTTAATTTTCTATTATTTGGTGTCTTTATTTTTTTTGCATTTCTAAAATCTTTAGCGTTTTCTTTTGTAACCACGGGCTTACCAAGTTGTTTTTCAATATTTATTCTTGTTTCTCCAGCAATATTGCCTCCGGTTTTGGCATCATCCTCTAATTCTTTAAAGCCTTGAGAATTATGAGTTTTATGTAGTTCTGTTGTAGTAAATTCTGCAAGTGCCATTAAAGCTAATTCTATAGCAGACATATTATCTCTTAAGTTTTGATTATTTAACCCTTTTATATTCTTATGTTGTTGAGTTGTAATGTCAAATGTTCCCTTACTAATTTCATCTGTTAATATAGCATAATCTTTAGTATCTGCACCTCTGTTTTTCCATTCGTTTGTTAAATCATTTCTAGCTCCAATTCCTTTTATTCGTGCTTTTGTCCACTCTTCATTATAACCTTTTTTTTAATATGTTTGTATAGCTCTTTCAATAGCGAGAGAAGGGTAGATAACTTCTTGTATTCTCTCTTCTGCTAACCTAGCAAACCATAATTTAAAAGGTTCTGCATTAGGAGAAGGGATAGACTGAATTAATCTAAAGATAGTTTCTCTATTAGCACAATCTGTTTTATATCTTTTGCCATCTTTTTTTGATGGGACTTTTAGTTCGTTACAATTTGTAACGGACTCATTTCCTTCTTCTGAAAATCTCTTTTTTAATACTCTCCAATAAGTATTAGGATTTTTGCTGTTTGTTAATATTTATATAATATCTGCAATAGCATAATTTCATTATACATTTGTATTCTTATTATTTTTAATAGTATTTATTTAATCTAAAAATAGATTTTAATTTTTTAATAATTTTATTGTACCATTTTTCTTCGGGGATAATAGTTAAGTTTTTTTCTATAACTTGTTTTGTTTGTTTCGAATTATCTTTATTTTTAAAAATATTATCAGTGTCATATTTTTTATGTATTTCTTCTTGATATTTCTTTTCATTTTCTGTCAGTAATTTAACCAATTCTTCTTTCTCATTTTCATTTTTACACCAATAGTCTAATTTCAACATAGCTAGAATATTTATTGTATCAGGTAATAATTCCTGTTCTTCTAATGGAATATTAGGTTTAATATTTGGAATATATTTAGGGTTTTTATTATCTTCAAATAAAGATAATAGTTTTTTAGGAAGTTTGTTTATATATTTGTTTCCTAAGAACTTTAAAATATAACATACTTCTGAATAGGCTTTATTTAATTCTGAATTCATTATAATTCTATATCTCCTTCTAAAATTTGTCCTTTAACTTGTTCTTTCATCTTCATTTTTGTAGTGCCAAGTGAACCTAATCGAGTTCTACGAGCTCTAAAAAGAGCATTAGATTTAATTGATGATTCAATTAGATTTCTTGATTGGTTTAAATGGTCGTTTTCCGTATCTCTTTCTTCAAAAGATAAGGTATGATCTTCTGAAATCTCTGATTTTGTTCTTAGTAGCCAAGGCATACTTTTATCTCCTTGTTGATAAAGGCAGGCATTCCAACAAGGATCATCATATAATCTGTCAAAATCATCTATACAAATTATACTATGATATCCGTCTTGTGGTAAAGTATAAGTAGAATATATAGTTTCACCTTTCAAACTTGACATATTAGTAGTATCTTTGCCAGCATAACAATCTACATCGTGTGAATCAATGCCTTTTAATTTTAATAAATATTGCATTCCTCTAGTATATCCTTGGCAAACACAACTATTTAATATTAAGGCATTGTAAGCACTATTTGTTCCAGTTTTTTGTCCTATTTTCATTCTTGTTCCTAAAATACTTTCTTCTGTATGAATCTTACCGGTTTTTAAAGCAGCATAATCATATTTAACATTTTTCGATAAATATTCTTCTATTCCAACGATTATATCTCTAGGGTGTGCATTATCTGGAATATTTTCTGAAAGTATTTGACAAGCTCTATTGTGTAATTCTATCATTTGAGAAGTATTTGTTTTAATTACTCTATTACCATTTAAAGCTTCACACCAAGAAACATTTCCAAGTTGCGAAAATTTTAAAATTTGTTTAAGAGCATCTTGATTAAATCCTCCTGTTAGATGATTATAGCCTATTGCATCTGGAAACAACAATAAATCTAAGTTGATATTGTGAAGATCTTTATTTTAAATAAGTATTTCATCTAAATCATCTATGTGATGTAATCTATTATTCCCATAGCAAGATAAAACCCACAAATTTTCAAGATTATTCAAACCATAGACACTATCTAATTGTTTGTTATTTATTATTTCTAAAGAGTTTAGATTTGTTAAATCAGTTAAATCTAAATACTCTAAATTTGCTTGATTAATGATAGAAAGTGAATGTAAACTTTTACATTTTGATATTTCAATCATATCTGAATCGTCAATAGATTGAATATCTTTTGGTTGTTTATGAGCTGTTATGCCTGTTGATTGAATTTTTAATACTTGTAAATTTGGTAAAAGACTGATTCCTTTTAAAGTACCTTTGCTAGGATTTTTTAAATCTAATGAAGTAATTAATTTTAGTTCTTCTTCTGTAAAATGGAAATCTCTAAAACCCATTGCATTTTCTCTAGGTTTTATATTATGTTCTTTCTGTAAAATCTTCCAGACAACTAAACCTAAGCTAAAAGGTAATTCTATTTTATTATCTTCCATAAAAAATTTTCCTTTACAATATGTTCTATAATTTATATTCTATTTATAAAGTTTAAATTGTTATGTGAAACATAAATTACAAAACAATTATATCAAAAGTATAAAAATATTTCATTAAATTTGCAAAAATATCAGTATAAATTTTAAATTAATAAAAATTCCAATTTACTTTTTAAAATTCATATGTTATAATTTTATTGTAAAAAACAGAAGAGGTGAATAATTTGAATCAAATATTAAGTGTAGAACCACCAAAACCAAGAAAAGAAAAGAAACAAAAAGTAAATAATTCTTATAATTCTTATAAAAGTAGTGGACCAATAGAAATAGAAAAAATTGCAAGATTTTTTGCAATTGTGTTAATTGTATTTGGAATTATAATGGTAGGAAGTGGGTCATATTCAATGTATAAAGGCTCACAAGTAGGAAATAGCCAAGCAAAACCAACAATTTATGTTGAAGAAATATCAGAAACACAATTAAATATACAAATAACACATAATTCACCATTAAGAAGGGTAACATATAATTGGAATAGTGAAGAACAAGTAGAATTAGAAGCATCAGGAAAGAGAAGTGTTGAACAAACAATTGAAATACCAACAGGTGAAAATACATTAAATATATATGCAGTAGACCAGCAAGGAAAAGAAACAAATTACTCTAGAGTATATACAAGACAAGGCGATATAGTAATAAACTTTGAAGTAGAAGGAAGTAATTTAAAGGTTACTGCAAATGGTATAAATCAATTATCATATATGACATATAGATGGGACGAAAACGAAGAACAAAGAATAGATATAAATAATATGACTACAGAACAATTAATAGAAATACCAATGGGACAACACACATTAACAGTATCTGTAGTAGATGTAAATAATAATACAGAAACAAAAGAACAAGAAGTAAAAGGAGTTACAAAACCAACTGTAACAATAAATAGAACAGAAAATAATTTTGTAATTAATGCTTCAGACGAAGAAGGAATAACAAGAATAGAAGTAAGAGTAGATCAAGACGATAATCAACAATTTTTAATAGACTTAGAAAAAGTATATCCTAATGTAGAAGATAGAAAACAGTTTGAATATAGTGGTTTTGCTCTACATGACGGAAGAAATACACTAGAAGTTACTGTATATAATGTAAATGGAGTAAGTGAAGAAGCAGGTGTTCTAGTAAATAAATAATAAAAAGCCTCCTAAAAAAGGAGGCTTAAAAAAAGGAAGAAATATGGAAAATCAAATATTTAATTTTTTAACATATTTCATAATCTATTCATTTTTAGGATGGCTTATGGAATCAATATTTAGGTCAATAATAGAAAAGAAAATAATAAATACAGGTTTTTTAAAAGGACCAATTTGTCCTATATATGGAATTGGTGCATTTATAATGGCAACTGTATTGAAAAGTTTAGAAAACAATATTGTATTACTATTTATAGTATCAATGGTTGTTTTAACACTTTGGGAATATATAGTAGGAGTACTACTAGAAAAAATATTCCATACAAAATATTGGGACTATTCAGACCATAAAATAAATTTCCAAGGGAGAATTTGCTTATCAAATTCTATTTATTGGGGTTTTTTAGGTGTTGCTTTTGTGAAATTTATACACCCATTTATGGTAAATGTTGTTTCAAAAATAGATACAAATATAATTTATATAGTAATAAGCATTTCAACTCTAATTTTTATAATAGATGCTATAACAAGCATTGTAAAAGTTAAAAATATTAAACAAGCTCTAGAAAAAGTAGAGGAATTAAACAATCAAATAAAAGAAAAATTGAAAGAAATAAAGAAAATTACAGATACAGAGAAAAATGCTGAGAAATTAGCAGTTAAGGAAAATGTACAAAAACTAGTTGAAGAATTAGATAAGAGAAAACAAAGAATTACAAAACATTTATATAAAAATGTATATAGATTAAAAAAGGCTTTCCCAGCTATTGATACTAAAGAAATAAGAGAAATTTTAAACAAGAAAATAGAATTTACAAAAAATAAGAAAACAAAAAAAGATATAAATAAAAAGAAAATTTAAAAAGATAAAGAAAATAATAAAAAAATACGAAGAAAAAAATAAAAATACTTGAAATTTATGTACAGCTTTGTATATAATTAGTTTAATAAAAAATAAGGAGAAAAAAATGGTACAAGAAATTTATATAATTGATGATGATGATTCTTCAATTGTGATATTTAGAGAATTATTTAAAAATGATCCAGAATATAAATTTATTAGCGTAAAAACAGCACAAATAGATATTGCGTTAAAAAACATACCAGCATTAATTGTTATAAACGAAGACGCAATAGATAGAGATGTAATAGATTTATGTAGAAAAATTAGAAAAGATGAGGATAACTATATAACACCAGTAATTGTAGTATCATCAAAAGGTTCAAGAGAACATAGAGTAAGAATTTTGAGAGAGTCTGTAGAATATTTTATAAAAAAACCAGTAGATGAAGAATATCTCTATTATACGGTTAAAAATTTAAATAGATTACTCGCAAGTAACAGGGTAGTAAGCCCATTAACAGGGCTTCCAGGTAATGTACAAATACACGCAGAATTAAAGAAAAGATTAGAAAGAAAAGAGCCTTTCTCAGTATTATATTTAGACTTAGATAATTTTAAAGCTTATAATGATGTATATGGTTTCTTAAAAGGAGACCAAATAATAGAATTTACGGCTGACACAATAATTTCTTCAGTACATAGTGATGAAATTGAAAACACATTTGTAGGACATATTGGTGGAGATGATTTTGTAGCAATTGTACCTGGTACAAATTGTGAAAAATTATGTCAAAATATAATCTCATATTTTGATAATAATGTAGGAAAATACTTTACAGATGAAGATTTAGAGAAAGGCTATATAGAAGTAGCAAATAGAAAAGGAATAATAGAACAATTCCCATTAACTTCTTTATCTGTAGGTGTTGTTGTTGCAGATGTTGGAAGATTCCATAACATACTAGAAATAGGAGAAGTAGGGGCACAAGTAAAACACGCAGCTAAATCTGTTATGGGAAGCAGTTATGCAATTGATAAAAGAAGATAGTTCAAATATAAATAATATAAATAATAAAAATATAAAGGTTTTAGTTTTTTACTAAAATCTTATTTTTTGTTCTAAAAAACAAATAACCCTCATAAACTATTACAAGAAAAAAGTTTAGGAGGTTTTTATGGACAAGAATAGTTTATTAAATAATGCCCAAGAATTAACATTATATACAGGAACTTATGGAAGAAAAAGGTGTACGTGTTCGTGTATTGGCTGTACACAGGAAAGCTATGGTAAAAAACACAAAGATTACCAAGGTAATATAACACAAATAAAAACTATAATAGAAAAATTACCAAATCTAAAAAATGCATATATATTAGGAAACCCAGATGTATCTGTAGATACAAAGTTTTGTAATGAAGCTGCAAAAGAATTTATAAAAAGTGGAAAAAAAGTAATGTTTTCAACATCAGGTTATAATGGCTTAGAAGTTGTAAAAAAATTAACAGAAGGAATAGATGCTAAAGATATAAATTATATAAGTTACAGTGTCGATACAATTGATAATGAGAAATTACAATACTTAAAAGGAACAAAAAATATAAACTTAGATGAGATAAATAAAGCAATAAAATATTGTTTAGATAAAAATATAGTTGTTAAAATTCAGCCAACCGTTTGGAAAATTAACCAAGATGATTATAAAGATATTATTAATTATTATTCGAAATTAGGAATAAAATGGTTTACATTTCACGCAGGTAGTTTTGAAAGCCTACAAGGAAGAGATATTAAATTAGAACACGTAACCCCAAGAAAATGGGTTAAAATTGTTAATGATATAAATAAAATAGCAATTAGAAATGACTTGAAAATTAAAATACCTAAAATATTTTTAGATAATAAAGAATATGATGTTTATAAAACTGAAAATAAGGTTTATTGTCAAAATGGTGGAAAAGGTTTACAAATATGGATGCAAGAAGACGGCTTAAAAGCTACATTTTGTCCTGTTTTGTCAGAGCTTGTTCCTAGTTTTACATTTGATTTGGAAAAAGAAGAACCAAAAATATTAAATAGCAAAAATAATAATTGCCTAGCTTGTAGTAAATGCTTAGATAATAAAGTTAAAAACTCATCTATTGGGAAAAATGGTAAAGAGTTTTTAATTGATAAAGAAGTATTACATAATGTTTGTAGATATTATTCTAGTAAAGTAAAATACGGATAGGAGAAAATAGTGTATGGATAATACTAAAGATATAAGTATTAGAGATATAATTTATATCTCTAAGATGAAAAACAGAAATATAAATAAAAATAAGATAATAAAAGCATATAAATATGCAAAAGAAAAACATAAAAACCAGAAAAGAAAATCTGGTGAACCATATATTATTCATCCTTTAAATGTAGCATATATATTAGCAAAACTGGGCTTAGATACAGAAACTATATGTGCTGCACTTCTTCATGATGTGGTTGAAGATACAGATAGTACATATAATGATATAAAAGAATTATTTGGAATAGATATTGCAAATATAGTTGAAGGTGTAACTAAGCTTAGTATTTTATTTAAAACAACTGAGAAAACAAAAGCAGAAAATTACAAGAAAATGTTTATTGCTATGGAAAAAGATATTAGAGTTATTATTTTAAAATTAGCAGACAGGTTGCACAATATAATGACTTTAGAACATCTAAAAAGAGATAGACAAATAGCAATTAGCAAAGAAACAATTGAATTATATGCTCCTATTGCTAATAAACTTGGTATGTATGATATGAAAGTTAAATTAGAAGATGGAGCTTTTAAATATTTATATCCAGAAGATTATATAAATATAAAAGATAGGGTAAATAAGAAAATAACTAGCAATAATGAATTACTAAAGAAAACAAAATATAAAATTGAGCTGGAGTTAAAAAAACAAAGAATTTTCCCAAACGTGATAATAGATACTAAGAGTTTATATTGTGTCTATAAAAATATAACTGAAAATAATATTAATTTTGATGAAATAAAAGATTTATTTCGTATAAAAATAATCACAAATAAAAAACAAGATTGTTATAAAATACTTGGTATAATAAATAAGATGTATTTTTTCTTACCAGGTAGTTTTAAAGATTTTATTTCTATACCTAAAAATAATAAATACCAAGCAATAGAAGAAATCGTACTTGGTGAAAATGGTATTATTTTTGAATTAGAAATTTGTACTTTTATTATGGATAAAATAGATAAATATGGAATAACAGCTTATTTTCCATATTTTAATTATTATGGAGAAAAGGAAGAAAAGACTAATTTTAAAGAAAATTTATCTGGAATTTATGATAGTTTAGAATTAGAAAAAATGGTAAAAGACCCAAAAGGTTTTCTTAAAACCTTAAAAGATGAAATATTAGATGATGAGATATATGTATTTACCCCAAAAGGAGATATAAAAGTTTTACCAAAAGACTCAACTGCTATTGATTTTGCTTATTCTATTCATACAAGTATTGGTAATCACATAAATAGGTGTATAATAAACAGTATTTCAATGCCATTTATTACTAAATTAAAGACTGGTAATATTGTTGAAATTGAAATAGGTAGAAAAGAAACTAATTTCCAAGAAGAGTGGTTAAAAGAAGTTAAGACTGCAAAAGCTAAGACTAATATTATGAAGATTTTAAATAAAAATAAAAATAGAAACATTAAAATTAAGACTTTTAAGATAGTTGCTAAAGACAGAGATAACCTTGCTTTAGATATTACTAATGTTTTTTCTAAAAACAAGGTTAATATTGAGAACTTAGAAGCAGAAGTTGATAAAGAAAAAGCATATATCAAAGTAATTGCTCAAATAAAGCCTAAAGACTGCTTACTTAATATTTTAAATAGTTTAGATAATTTAAATAGTATTGAGAAGGCTTATGTGGAGAAATAAAAAGAGAAAAAATAAAAATGAAAAAAGTAAAAAATAAAAAATAAAAAAGAAAATTAAAATATAACAAAAAACAAAGAAAATATAGTATAATAAAGAAAAAATAAAGGGAGATACTTATTATGGATAAATGTATTAATATTATTTGTTCTGCTTGTGTAAGAAATAAAGATAAAATTTTAATGGTACAAGAAAATAAAAAAGAAGTAGAAAACTTATGGGACTTACCAGGTGGAAAATTAAAAATAGATGAAGATGTAAAAGAGGCGGTAATAAGAGAAGTTTTAGAAGAGACAGGCTTTAAAATAAATGTAAACAGTATTTTACTTATACAAAACTATGTTACAAATAAAGGTGTTTTATTAATTATTTATTTTAATGGTGTTTTAGAAGATAAAAAACAATTAGATTATAGAAAAAATGAAATTAAAAGTGTTAAATGGTTTACAATAGAAGAAATGGAAAATTTACCAAAAGAAAATATAAGAGGTGGAGACGGTTTTGAGAATATTATTAATAATATAAAAAATAATATTAGTTATCCATTAGATATTTTGGATATTCATAATTACAGTAATAAAAATTAGAAAATAAATAATAAAAAAGAAAGAAGAAAAGATTATGGAATTATGGGATATATATGATATTAATAGAAATAAAACAGGAAAAATTATTAATAGAAATAGTAAGGAAAAATTAAAAACTGGAGAATATCATTTAGTAGTACAAGCTATTATTATAAATTCTAAAGGAAAAATATTGTTAAGTAGAAGAGCAAAGTTAAAACAAAAATATCCTTTGATGTGGGAATGTACAGCTGGTTCTTGTATGAAAGGGGAGAATAGTTTACAAGCAGTTTTAAGAGAAATAAAAGAAGAATTAGGAATAAGTTTTAAAAATACAGAGGCAAGTTTTTATAAAACATTGCGTGATGATAAAGCAAAAGATTTTAAAGATATATGGTTGTTTAGAAAAGATATAGAAATTAAAGATTTAAAATTCACAGATAAAGAAGTAATAGATGCTAAGTGGGTTTCTATTGAAGAGTTTGAAAAAATGTGTAACCGAAAAGAGATAGTTCCAACAATAGATTTTACAAGAAAAGATTATGAAAAGTGTCTAAAAAGTAAAATATATTAAGTTTATATAAAAAATTTAAAAATAGTAAACAAGTAATAAAACATTAAGATAGTTAATATAATTTTATATAGTGTATGTAAAATTATAAAGCTATCTTAAATTTTGTTATGGAAGGATAAATTATGTTTATTTTACATTTAAAAAGATTAAAAATTATATTAGGTTTTGTTTTAATATCTTTATTTGCTTTTTCTTGTGCATATGTTAAAGATGAAAATAATAGTAATAAAGCAGTTGAAGCAACAGCAACACCAGTATCTGGTAAAACTGTGATTTTAGATGCAGGGCATCGGTTCACCAGATGAAGGTGCAGAAAGTAAAGAAGGCGTTACAGAAGCTGATATTAATTTGAAAATAACATTAAAATTACAAGATTTATTAGAACAAAGTGGTTGTAAAGTAATATTAACACGCTCAGATGAAAATGCCATTTATGATTTAGATAGTAAAACTTTAAGACAAAAAAAGGTTTCTGATATTAAAAATAGAGTTAAAATAGGAAATGAATCTTCAGCAGATATTTTTGTTTCTATACATTTAAACAAAATACCACAAAGCCAGTACTATGGCTGGCAATGTTTTTATAATACTAAAAATGAGAAAAGTATAGATTTAGCAAAAGGGATACAAGAAAATTTAAATAAATCAATTGAAAAGGAAAATGATAGAGTTGCTATGAAATTAGATACAGTATATATTATGAAAAATGTTGAAATTCCTATTTCTATTGTAGAGTGTGGTTTTTTATCTAACCAAGAGGAAGAAAAACAATTATTAGAAGATAGTTACCAAGAAAAACTAGCTTGGGGTATTTATAATGGTATAATGGAATATTTTTTAGAAAAATAAAATTTTTTAGTATAAAGTATTTACAAAATTTATATTGGTACTTATCAAAGCCATCCTGGCTATACGTATGGTTTCCGTGTAGCTTTATATTTGTAGTTTAAATTCACTCTTTTTTGAGTGAATTTTGCTTTTTTTGTCTAAAAGTGGTATAATAGAAGTGTAGTAAAAGCAAAGGAGGAAACTGTTATGGGAGAAGTAATAAATTTTCAAGAAAGAAGAAAAAACTTTATGAAAGGAATACAATTAACAGATGCAGATAGAGTAAGTTATATAGGAGATAGAACAAGATTTGTAAAAGATACACCAGAAAGAAGAGCAAATCATAGTGCATTGAGAAGAGCTTCAGAAACATATTATGGTTTATCACCAGAAGAAAGATTAGAAGCTCAAAGAAGAGATATGGAAGCAAAAGAAAGAAATAAAGGAAGAAAAGTAACAGGAGCAAGAACTTCTGGAAACTATAAAGGAAGTAGAAAAGCTTTAAATATTGTGTTAGCCGGTGTAATTGGTGCTGCTATTGCAGTAGGAGCATATGGAATTGTTTCTAATAACTCTAAAGCTGCAGAAACACAAGATAGAGTACCATTAGAACAAGTAATAGGAAATCAAGATGAATTAGCAAGATTAGGAATAAGTAATGAAACAGCAACTGAAATACAAAACTTGTATTCTGAAATAAATGGTGTAGATATAGAAAATCTAAGTTCTGAAGAATTATTAAGTTTAGGTAGCCGTGTAGAAGATGTACAACTTGATACAATGAAAGAAAAAATAGCAAACGAAATGGGAGTACCAGTAGAAAGTATTGAATTAAATGTAGACTATACTAACCATAACCCAGAAGCTAGTGTAATAATAGATGGTAAAGCTTTTAATGAAGGAGATATTCTAGACTCTAATGATAACATTTCTAGTGAAATGGCAGATTATATTAAAGAAATTGCTGGAACACAAAATACAAATTCAAGTTTAGAAGAAGGAAGTATAACAAAACAAGATGCATTAGAACAATATAGAGGAGCAATGGAAAGTGTAAGAGATGTTTCAACAAAAGAATTATCGATTGATGAAAATGGAAATATGAGTTTAAGCCAAGTATCAAGAGCAGAGATAGATAGAGCAATGGAAGATGAAGAAGAAAGATAAAAATTAAAAATGCATAAAATTACCACTCTTTGTAAACAATATGTGTAAAACATATTAAAACAAGGAGTGGAATTTTTTTGAAAACAAATAAAGTTTTAAAAGTAAATGGTATAGCATTAGATAAAAAACAATTATGTAATCATTTGGAAAAAATAGCATCAGGTCATAACTTAGTAAATAAATCAGATAAACAAACATATCCAATACCACATTTAAAAGAAAGTTTTAATGTGATAAAAGAAGTTTATAATTTATTAAATGAACATTTAAAATTAGGAATAGGAATACACCCAGCAGGAGAGTGGTTATTAGACAATTTATATATAATAGAAGAAACAGTAAAACAAATAGAAAAAGAATTAACGTTGAAAAAATATATAAATTTTGTAGGAATAGCAAATGGAGAATATAAAGGTTTTGCTAGAATATATGTACTTGCATCAAATATAGTAGCATTTACAGATAACAAAATAGAAAGAAGAGACTTAGAAGATTATCTAAAAAGTTACCAAGAAAATAAAACCTTAAGTATGGAAGAAATATGGAATATAGGGTTATTCTTAGAAATAGCAATCATAGAAAATATAAGAGAAGTATGTGAAAAAATTTATATTTCACAAATAGAAAAATATAAGGCAGAAAACATAGTAGAAAGATTAGTGGAAAATAAAACAAAACAAGAGCAAATATTTAAAAGAAATACTTTTAAAAAAGTAGAAAAAAATCTCTTAAATGATACGCAATATTCATTTATAGAATATATGTCATATATATTAAAAAGATATGGTAAAAAAGGATATAGTTATCTAAAAGCATTAGAAGAAACAATAGAACTTACAGGTTCTAACGTATCAGATATAATAAAAAAAGAACATTTTGATATAGCAGTAAGGAAAGTAACAATAGGAAATAGTATAACAAGTATAAAAAAGATACAAAGAATAAATTTCTTAGAAATATTTGAAAATGTAAACGGAGTAGAAGAATTATTAAAAAAAGACCCAAGTAATGTATATAGTAAAATGGATAGTAAATCAAAAGAATATTATAGAAATAAAATAAAAGAAATATCAAAGAAAACAAAAATATCAGAAATATATATAACAAGAAAAATATTAGACTTAGCAAATAAAAATGAAAACAATAAAGAAGAAAAGAAAAGTCATATAGGATATTATTTAATAGATGAAGGAATTTTAGAATTATATAAAGAACTAAAATATAAACCAAAAATAAATATAAAAACAAAGGCAAAGATAAAAATTTATATAATATCTATAATTTTATTTAGTATAATAATATCTTTTTTTATGTCAGTAAACTTAAATATTAAAAACATAATTTTTTATATTATAGCATTTACTTTATTTTTTGTACCAGCAACAGAAATTGTAAACCAAGTAATCTCATATATATTAAGTAAAACAGTAAAACCAAAAATAATACCAAAATTAGACTTTTTAAATGGAATAGATGAAGAAAATAGTACAATGGTAGTAATACCAACAATAGTAAAATCAAAAGAAAAAGTACAAGAATTAATGGGAAAATTGGAAGTCTTTTATTTAGCAAATAAATCTGAAAACTTATATTTTTGTTTGCTTGGAGACTGTTCAGAAAGTGAAAATGAAGAAGAAGACTTTGATAAAGAAGTAATAGAAGAAGGAAAAAAACAAGTAGAAATTTTAAATCAAAAATATCTAAATAAAAAAATACCAACTTTTAATTTTATATATAGAAAAAGAATATTTAATGAAAAAGAAGAATCATACTTAGGTTGGGAAAGAAAAAGAGGTATGCTTTCACAATTTAACGAATATTTACTTCGGAAATATAAAAACACCATTTAGAGAAAACACATTTGAATTATATGAAAATAAAGAAGAAATAAAAGAAAACTTAAAACAAATAAAATATATAATAACATTAGATGCAGATACAGACCTAGTATTAGACAGTGCAAGTAGCTTGGTAGGAGCAATGGCACATATTTTAAATAAACCAATAATAGATAAAGAAAAAAATATAGTAACATCAGGATATGGAATAATGCAACCAAGAATTGGAATTAATTTAAATATAAGTAATTATAATTTATTCACAAAAATATTTGCAGGAAGTGGTCGGTATAGACCCATATACAAATGCGATTTCAGATTTATACCAAGATAATTTTAAAGAAGGAATTTTTACAGGGAAAGGAATATATGATTTAAAAACATATTCAAAAGTATTAAAAGATGTAATACCAGAAAATGTAGTGTTAAGCCACGACTTGCTAGAAGGTTGTTATTTAAGATGTGGGCTTGTATCAGATATAATGCTTATGGATGGATATCCAACTAAATATAATAGTTTTATAAACAGATTATCTAGGTGGATAAGAGGAGATGTGCAAATATTAAGTTGGCTATCGAAAAAAAGTAAAATAAATTTGTTATCAAAATATAAGATAATAGATAATCTGCGAAGAAGCCTATTTGAAATAAGCATAATATTATCACTAATATTTGTTACTATTTGTGGATATATTTATAACAAAAAATTTTATATGATAACTTTAAATTTAATATTAATTACACTAATACCATTTATATTAGAAATTGTAAATACTATTACTTCTATGAAAAATGGAGAAAAGAAACAAAAAACATTTACACCTAAAATAACAGGTTTAAAGGGAAGTTTTTTAAGAGGAATAATTACTTTAGGTTGTATTCCGTATAAAGCATATATATCATTAAAATCTATAACAACAAGTTTATATAGGATGCTAATATCAAAAAAGCATATGTTAGAGTGGATGACATCAGAAGAAGCGGAAAAACAAGCAAAAGAAGACTTGTTATCATATCTAAAACAAATGTTAATAAATATTGTATTTGGAATAATATTTATATTTAGTAAAAATATTATTTTAACAGTTTTAGGTTTAATTTGGATAATAACACCTTTTGTTATGTGGTATATAAGTAAACCTAAAAAGCAAATAAAAACAGTAGAAGAATTAAATAAAAAAGAAAAACAATATATACAAGATATAGGAAAAAGAACTTGGGACTTTTTTGATAAGTATTTAGTAAAAGAAAATAATTATTTAATTACAGATAATTACCAAGAAGATAGAAAAGAAAAAATAGTTCTAAGAACGTCATCAACAAATATAGGTTTATCACTTTTAGCAGTAATATCAGCAAATGACTTAGGTTATATTGATAAAGAAAAAGCACTAAAATTATTAAAAGAAATGATTTTAACAATAGAAAGTCTACCAAAATGGAACGGACATTTATATAATTGGTATCAAATAAGAACTAAAGAACCACTAGTGCCAAGATATATATCAACTGTAGATAGTGGTAATTTTGTAGGATATTTATTTGTAGTAAAAACATTTCTTTTAGAAAATATAGAAAAAAGTAAAGAAGAAAACAAGATATTAGAATTAAAAAATTTAGAAAATATAGTAGATAATTTAATAAAAAATACAGACTTCTCATTATTATATAATAATGAATTACAAATGTTTTCAATAGGATATAATTTAGAAGAAAATAAATTAACAGATTCATATTATGATTTATTAGCATCTGAAGCAAGACAAGCAAGTTTGGTTGCAATTGCAAAAAAAGATGTACCGTCAAAACATTGGAATAACTTAAGTAGAACACTAACAACTTTAAATAATTATAAAGGGCTTGTTTCTTGGTCGGGTACAGCTTTTGAATATTTAATGCCAGATATTAATATACCAAGGTATGTAGGAAGTTTACTAGATGAATCTTGTAGGTTTATGATAATGAGTCAGAAAGAATATAGTAAGAAAATAAATATACCTTGGGGGATATCAGAAGCAGCTTTTAATGTAAAAGATTTAAAATCAAATTACCAATATAAAGCATTTGGAATACCGTGGCTTGGTTTAAAAAGAGGGCTTGGAGATGAACTTGTTGTATCAAGTTATGGAAGTATTTTAGCAATTGGAGATTTACCGAAAGAAGAAATAGAAAATTTAAAAAGATTAGAAAAAGAAGGTATGCTATCTAAATATGGTTTTTATGAATCAATAGACTATACACCAGAAAGAGTAGAAAAAGGAAAAACCTCTAGTGTTGTAAAAACTTATATGGCACACCACCAAGGACTTATTTTGCTTTCTATTAATAATTTATTTAATAATAAAATATTAGTACAAAGATTTTTGAAAAACCCAGAAATGCAAGCAATAAGTGTGCTATTACAAGAAAAAATGCCAGAAAAGGGAGTTATAACAAAAGAAACTAAAGAAAAAGTAGAAAAATTAAAATATAAAGATTATGAAGATTATATAAAACTCACATTTAATAAAATAGATAGAAGGTTAATTACAGGAAATGTAATAGCAAGTGATGATTATGTAGTTGTAATGAATCAAAAAGGAGAAGGCCTAAGTAAATATAAAAATATTTATATAAATAGATATAAAAGAACAGAAGACTATTCACAAGGTATCTTTTTTGTTATGAAAAATATCAAAACAAAAAAGATATGGAGTTCAAATTATTTGTTTAATAATAAAAATAATTACCAAATAAGTTTTATGCCAGATAAATGTGAACAAGAAATAATAGAAGGAAATATAAAAACAAAAATAGAAACAACAGTATGTTCAAATGAACCAGTGGAATTAAGAAGAGTTAAATTAGAAAACATAGGAAATGAGGAAGAAATAATAGAAATAACATCATATTTTGAACCAATACTTTCTAAAAAAGAAGATGATTATGCACATCCTGTATTTAATAAATTATTTTTAATAACAAAATATGATGAAGAAACTAAGAGTTTAATTATAAAGAGAAAGAAAAGACAAAAAGAAGAAAAAGAAATATATTTAGCAGTAAATTTATCCACAAATAGTGAAACAATTGGTGATTTAGAATACGAAATAAATGAATCAAGGTTTGTAGGAAGAGGAAATTTTGGAATACCAAAAATGATAGAAAATTCTATACCACTATCTAAAAAAACAGGTTTAGTTACAGAACCAATAATAGCTTTGAAAAAAACCTTAAAAATAAAACCAGAAGAAACAGTATATGTTGATTTAATATTAAGTGTAGGAGAAGAAGAGAAAAAAGTAAAAGAAAATTTAAATAAATATTTGATATTTGAAAATGTAAAAAATGAATTTCAATTATCAAAAGCAAGAGTAGAAGCAGAAAATAGATATTTAGGAGTAAAAGGAAAAGAAACAGTAATTTACCAAAAAATATTATCATATATAATTTTTGGAAGTCCATTAAAATCAGAAAAGCTAAAGAAATTAACTTTAGGAGAATATAAACAAAGTGATTTATGGAAATATGGAATATCAGGAGACCTGCCAATTATATTAGTAAAATTACAAGATGTAAATGATAGTTATATTGTAAAAGAAGTATTAAAAGCATATGAATTTTTCAGAATTAAAAAAATAGAAACAGAAATTGTAATTTTAGATGAAGAAAAACATAGTTATGAAAATTATGTTAGAGAAGAAATAGAAAATCAAATATTAAATAAACATATGGCATATCTAAAAAATATAAGAGCAGGAATCTTTTTACTTTCAAAAAATGAAATAGATAAAAAAGATATAAGTTTGTTAGAATTGGTAGCAGAAGTAATAATAGATAGTAGAAAAGGTGGTTTGGAAAATAATATAAGAGATTTAGAAGAAGAATATTTAGAAAAGACAGAAGCCTTTAATCAAAAAGAAAACAATGTTATTTATGAAGAAGAAAAAGATGAAGATATAGATATATTAAAAAATAATGAAAAATTAAAATATTATAATGAATATGGTGGTTTTTCAGAAGATGGTAAGGAATATTTAATTAGAGTAAATAAAGAAAACAGGCTCCCAACAGTATGGTCAAATATACTTGCAAATGAGAAATTTGGAACAGTTATAACAGAAAATAATGGTGGATATAGTTGGTATAAAAATAGTAGATTAAATAGAGTAAGTGCTTGGAATAATAACCCTGTTTTAGATATCCCAAGTGAAATAATTTATATGAAAAACGAAGAAGGAAAAACGTGGTCCTTAGGTTTAAACCCTAAACCAGATGATAGGAATTATAATATTATATATGGTTTTGGATATGCAAAATATATCCATAAAAGCTCTGGAATAGAGCAAGAGTTAGAAGTATTTGTACCAAGTGAAGATTCTTGTAAAATTAGTATTTTAAGTCTAAAAAATACTACACCTAATAGAAAAAAATTTAAATTATATTATTATATAAAACCAGTAATAGGTGAAGATGAAATAAAAACAAGTAAATATATAGAAACTAGATTAGATAAAAATAATAATATTGTGTATAGTAAAAACTTGTATAAAAGAGAAGATGAAAATTATTTAATCTATATATCATCTAGTGAAGAAATAAAATCATTTACAGGAGATAAAAACTCATTTTTAGGTTTAGGTGGTTTATCAAACCCAGACGGAATAAAAAAAGAAAAATTAAATAATGATTTGGGCTTAGGAAAAGAATCTTGTATGGCATATGAAATAGAAATAGAATTAGAAAGTTTTTCAAATAAAGAGATTTCATTTATATTAGGAGCAGATGAAAAATTAATAGATTGTAAAAATGTTTCTTATAAATATAGTAAAATAAATAATTGTAAACAAGAACTATTAAAAGTAAAAAATAAATGGAAAGAAGTATTAGGAAGGCTTCAAGTTTATACACCAATAGAGTCAACAAATATCTTATTAAATGGTTGGGTAGCATATCAAACAATTATGAGCAGGTTAATAGGAAGAAGCGGATATTACCAGTCAGGAGGAGCATTTGGTTTTAGAGATCAATTGCAAGATACTTTAGGTTTAAAATATTTAGATGCAAATATTATGAAAAATCAAATAATAAAACACAGTAAACATCAATTTATAGAAGGAGACGTAGAACATTGGTGGCACGAAGAAACAGGACGTGGAATTAGAACAAGATTTTCAGATGATTTATTATGGCTTGTGTTTGTAACAATCGAATATATAAATTTTACAGGAGATAAAAGTATTTTAGAGATAGAAACACCATTTTTAAAAGGAGAAATATTACAAGAAGGAGAAGATGAAAAATATGATAAATATCAAGAAACAGAAGAAAAGTCATCTATTTATAATCATTGTATAAGAGCAATAGAAAAATCATTAAACTTTGGAGAACACGGCTTGCCTAAAATAGGTTCAGGAGACTGGAACGACGGTTTTAGCACAGTAGGTAATAAAGGAAAAGGTGAAAGTGTATGGCTTGGTTTCTTCTTATATTATATTTTAGATAAATTTATACCAATTATTAGGGAAAAAGAACAAGCACAAGAACAGAGAGAAAAACAGAGACAAGCACAAGAGGAAGAAGAAAAAATAAAAGTAGATGAAAATAATGAAAGTAATAATAATGGTAGTAATGATAAGATAGAAAATAGAAATAATGAAAATATAAAAAGATCAGAAAATGTAGCAAATAAAGAAAATATAGAAAATAAAAATAATACAGAAAATAAGGAAAAGAATAATTATTATTTATCAGAAAAATATGAAAAAATAAAACAAGAATTAAAAAGAGCATTAAACACTAAAGCTTGGGATGGAAGATGGTTTAAAAGAGCATTTATGGACGACGGAAATGTATTAGGAACAATGGAAAATGAAGAGTGTAGAATAGATAGTATAGCACAAAGTTGGAGTGTAATTTCAAATGCAGGTGATAATGATAAAAAATATATATCAATGGAAAGTTTAGAAAATCATTTAGTAGATAAAGAAAATGGAATAATAAAATTATTAGACCCACCATTTGAAAAAAGTAAGCTAGAGCCAGGATATATAAAAGCATATATGCCAGGAGTAAGAGAAAATGGAGGGCAATATACACACGCAGCAATATGGGTAATTATAGCAGAAAGTATATTAAAATTTGGAGAAAAAGCATTAGAATTTTATAGAATGATAAATCCAATAGAACACACAAGAACAAAAGATGCTGTAAACAAATATAAAGTAGAGCCATACGTAATACCAGCAGATATATATGGACAAGGAAACTTAGTAGGAAGAGGAGGTTGGACTTGGTATACAGGCTCTAGTAGTTGGTATTATAAAGCAGGAATTGAATATATATTAGGGTTAAAAATAGAAAATGAATATTTAAGTATAAACCCTTGCATACCTAAAGATTGGAAAGAATACCAAATACAATATAAATACAAAGAAAGCATTTATAATATAAAAGTAAAAAATGAGAATAATAAAAATTATGGAGTAACTAAAGTATTACTTGAAAACAAAGAAGTAGAAAACAAAATAAAAGTAGACGGAGAAAGAAGAATATACAATATAGAAGTAATATTGTGATGCGAAAATGGGGACGGGGCTTTTTTGTTGCGAAATGTAAAATATTGTAAAAATGCGACAAAAAAGCCCCGTCCCCAAAATTCTCATTGTAAAATAAAATTATATGTAGTATAATAGTCTTTGTAGTCATATGACTATGGTTGTATAGGGCTTTAGAGAAAGGCGGAAAATGAAAGTTCCACGTACACTTACAAGAGACCAAGTGCCGAAAGAAATTATTATTCCAAACCCTGGGGTGCAGGAAGGAGAAGTAAGCAGAAAGTATGTAGTTAAAAGCCATATAAATGGCTTTAGGGAGCAAACTTTTACAAGTTACGATTACCCTGAAGAGATTCCTGGAATTTTCCTTCATTATGAGGAAGACCCTGGAAATGGAGAAATGCATCCAGTATATCTTACTGTTTGTATGAGCAAAAAATTCTACCTTTGGGGTAGAGAAGGTTGGTTCAATGGTCCAGCTCAAATGGACGAAATTCCAAGGGTACTTCTTTCACAACCAGGTCTTGCGGTTGTAAGAAGTGTTAAGGAGTTTGAGTTTAGGTATCTGGATAAGAAACCAGAAGGTAAGATTTGGTTACCTACTACTACCTTTACAAATGCTGCGAGAACAGAGTTTATTATTAAGTATCTTGAAAATCAGAAGCTTAATACTTGTACTTTGTTTACTTCTGATGGCAAAGATGCTGGAACAGATTGTGCTATTCTTGCAACTGTAACTCTTGATATAGATGTTACTTTTGAACAAGAAAGCAAAAGATCTGCTTGGGCTTGTAGGTAATTTAAAGCACTAAAAGGGAGTTCTTATATAGAACTCCCTAATAAATATAAATAAATAATAAGAAAATAAGAAATAAAAAATACTGAAATATAAGGAATGATTATATGACAAAAAATGAAATAGTGGATAAAATAAAAAGTGAAATGCCAGATTTTACTGGTACAGATATAGATATAGAAATTAAAAGAGCTTTATATGCATATATTACTCTTGGAAAAATGAAGTCTTTTGATGAAAGATATTTTTTTGGAAATATTTTTACAAGAGGAAAAGCAATAGAGGAAGCCAAAAAGGATAGAAAAGATATTGATAAAGTTGCTAAGAAAAGAAAGATCGTATGTATTACACTTTCATATTTATATAGAGAAGTGCTTAAAAGTTTAGGAATAAATAGTTTTATAGAACAAGATAACGAATTTGATGACCATATAAATAATGTAATAGTTTTGAAAAATGGAAAAGCAATTTCAGCAGATTTACAATTAGATTTGTATTGTATACATACTAAAATGAGACCTAGATTTTTTAAAGCATTTGGAGTAAACAATGTTTTACCTCAAGAGAAGTTAGATAGTATATTAGTAGAAATTGGATATATTGATAGTGTTAGAGATTATAGAGATACTTTTATTGCAAGTTTAAAAGAGAGAGTTTCTGATTTAAGTCCAGAAGAAGCTTTAAAAATTATAATGGAAAGTAAAGAAACATATAATGGTATGGAAGGTATTGAGACTTCAGAAGCTTATAAATATTATGCAGCTTTAATAAATGAAGTTTTTGATAAAAATAATGCTAAAAAGATTCTTCAATTTTCGTGTGCAAGAACAGATGAAGCTGGAAATGAGACTAATTATACTTTTTGTATTTTCCCAGATACAGGAGATTATAGAACAGTTACACCATATATCTATTCTGTAAAAAATGGCAGGATGTTACCTTGTGATTTAGAAACTGTACAAAAACTAGAAAACGAAGGTTTAAAGCTAGGAAACTTTAGAACTAAGCGTAGAGTAGGAAAACTTAAAAAATATATGAGTGAAAATGAAAGAGCAAAAGAAAAAGAAGAAACAGCTAGATAGTTATTCTACTGAAAGATTTTACAAAAAAACGAAAATCTTTCAGTGGTAGTGAAAGATTTCTTGACAATTTAAAAATCTTTCAGTATAATAATTATAGAGGTGATAGTATGATTTATAGAGAACATTATATAGAGCCAGTACGAGAGTTCTATGATTCTGATTTAATAAAAATTATAACAGGTATAAGACGTTCTGGAAAATCTGTTATTTTGGAGCAAATTAAAAAAGAGATAGAGCAAAAAACAGATAATGTAATTTATTTAAATTTTGAAGATAAAAGAATTTTAACAAATATACAAAATAGTAATGATTTAATTAATTATATTGAAAATAATAAAAAAGAAGGAAGATGTTATATATTTTTAGATGAGATACAAATGTTAGAAGATTGGCAAGAAGCCTGCAAGACATTAAGATTATATAACAATTCTGTATTTATAACTGGATCAAATTCAAAATTACTTTCTAAAGAATTTACAAAAGAATTAAGTGGTAGATATGTTTCTTTTAAAGTTAGACCTTTTGTATATAAAGAAATACTAGAATATACAAAAGAATTAGGGAAAGAAGCTAATATTACAGATTATTTAGTGTGGGGAGGCTTTCCAAAGAGATTTGAGTTTGATACAGAAGATGCAAGAAATAGATATTTAAATGATTTAGATGATACAATAGTTATAAATGATTTATTAAATAGATATAAAATAAAAAAAGAAAACTTATTCAAAAATTTTGTGAATTATATACTAAGGTCAAACAGCAGAATTGTTTCAGCTCAATCAATTCATAATTATATAAAAGATAAAAATGAAAACTGTTCAATAAATACTATTATTAAATATTTAAGCTATTTAGAAGAAGCATATATAATAGAATCTGTTAAGCAGTATTCATCTAAAACAAAAACTGAACTTGCATATTACTATAAAATTTATAATACAGACGTAGCTTTTAATTCTATTAGATGTATGGATAATAGATATGATTTAACACATAATTTAGAAAATATAGTTTACAATGAACTTATATATATGGGATATAAAATTAATGTGTTTTCTAATAATGGAAGAAAAATAGATTTTCTTGCACAAAAAAACAACAAAAAATATTATATACAAGTAGCATATAGTATAGCGGAAGAAAAGACATATAATCGTGAATTTTCTGCATTTACTAATATAGATAATTTATCACAAAAAATAATAATTACTAATGATGATATAGATTATTCAACAAGTACAGTTAGGCATATTAAATTAAAAGAATTCTTGTTAATGAATTCTTTAGAAAATAATTAAGATAGGGAAGTTTCTCTATCTTTTTTGAAATAAACCAAAAAAATGTTCTATAAATCTATTGACTTTTTTTCCCTTTTTCTATATAATTAGCAAAGTTAAAACAAGAAAAGAGGGATAAAATGAAAGAAGAATTTTTAGAAATACTAAGAAAAGTAAAAAGAGAAGGAATAGAAGATTTAATAAACTTTTTAGAAAAATCAGACTTTTTTAAAGCACCAGCAAGTACAAGATTTCATGGAAGCCATGAAGGTGGACTTGTTGAGCATAGCTTAAAAGTATATGAAATATTAAAACATAAAGTAGAAAATTGTATAATGGATATTAAAATACCTGAAGAATCAATAATAATAATTGGTTTACTTCACGATATTTGTAAGACAAATTTTTATAAAGTAGACTACCGTAATGCAAAAAATGCACTAGGAGTATGGGAAAAAGTACCATATTATACAATAGATGATACAATACCATATGGACATGGAGAAAAATCTGTTATGATGATTACAGAATATATGAAATTAACACCAGAAGAGAAATACTCAATAAGATGGCATATGGGATATACAGAAGCTAAAGAAAATTATAATGCAATAGGAGCAGCATATACAAAATATCCAATAGCATTATTAACACATGAAGCAGATTTAGAAGCTACATATTTTTATGATACTTAAATCAAAAAATAATATGAAAGTGAGAGTTTAAAATGTTAGCATATATTAGAGGAAAATTAGAAGCAAAGATGACAGAATATGTTGTAATTGATGTTGGAGGGCTTGGTTACAAAGTATTTATGTCAGAAGCAGGTATTGAAAATTTAGGAAATATTGGAGATACCGTTAAAGTACATACATATTACAGAGTAAGAGAAGATGATATAAGTATATTTGGTTTTAATACACAAGAAGAACTTAAAATGTTTGAATTATTACTTGGGGTAAGTGGTGTAGGAGCTAGAACAGCTTTAGCTATGCTTGCAACTTGTACACCTTCAGAATTTGCTTTAGCAGTTGTTTCTGAAGATGTAAAAGTGTTAACAGAAATACCAGGAATTGGACCTAAATCTGCTAAGAGAATAATATTAGAATTAAAAGATAAAATTAAGAAAGAACAAGCAGTGGAAGAAATAAAAGAACAAATAAATAAAAACGAAAAACAAAATAGTAGAATTTTTGATATTGCTGAAGTAAAAGAAAAAGTAAGTGAAGCAATACAAGCATTGCAAGTTCTTGGATACAATAAAAAAGAAATTGAAAAAGCTTTTGAAAAATTAGATGTAAAAGAATTATCAACAGAAGAATTAATAAAAAAAGGTTTAAACTTGTTAAATAGATAGGAAGTGAGAAATTTTGAATTCAAATGAACCACTAGCTTTTCGTATGAGACCTAAAACCTTAGAAGATTATGTAGGTCAAGAACATATTTTATCAAAAGACAAAGTATTATATAGAACAATAAAAGCAGATAGGTTATCAAGCATAATATTATTTGGACCTCCAGGTTGTGGTAAAACTTCGCTTGCTAGAGTAATTAGTGAAACAACTAAATACAAATTTTATAAAATAAATGCAGTAACAGCAGGTGTAGCAGACATTAAAAGAGTAATAGAGGAGACAAAAAACTTTATGCTAAATCCTAGTGGAAAAAGTATATTGTTTATTGATGAGATACATAGATTTAATAAATTACAACAAGATGCACTTTTACCATATGTAGAAAATGGAACTATAATTTTAATTGGTGCAACAACAGAAAATCCTTATTTTGAAGTAAATAAGGCTTTAATTTCTAGGTCTATGGTAATAAAATTAAACCCATTAACAGAAGATAATATATATCAAATATTAAAAAATGCTTTAGTGAAGAAAGAAGGGCTTCGGAGAATATAATATAAAAATAGAAGATGAAACTTTAAGAAAACTTGCAAAAATTAGTAATGGAGATGTAAGAACAGCACTAAATGGTTTAGAAGTTGCAACATTAACTACAGAAATGAGTGAAGATGGATATATACATTTAACAGATGAGATAATAAAAAATAGTGTCCAAGAAAGAAAAGCTATTTTTGATAAAAATGGAGAAGAACATTATGATAATATAAGTGCATTTATAAAGTCAATGAGAGGTTCAGACCCAGATGCTGTTGTGTTTTATTTAGCAAGAGCATTAAATGGTGGTGAAGATCCAATGTTTTTAGCAAGAAGAATAGTAATTTGTGCATCAGAAGATGTTGGTATGGCTAACCCAATGGCACTTGTTGTTGCAAATAGTGCAATGCAAGCAGTACATATGATAGGTATGCCAGAAGCTAGAATATTACTTTCAGAAGCTGCAATTTATATTGCTACATCACCAAAATCAAATGCGTCTTATATGGCAATTAACAAAGCTCTAGAAGATGTGAAAAATAAAGACACTGGAGAAGTTCCTATGCATATAAGAAATGCTCCAATAGAAAAGATGAAAGAACTTGGATATAGTGAAGGATATAAATATCCACACGATTATCCAGGGCATTATGTAGAACAACAGTATCTTCCAGATAAAATGGTTGGAACTAAATATTATGATGATACAGATATTCCAGACAAATTAGATAAAACAAAAAAATAACAAAATTTAAAACTAAAATAAATAAAAAACTAAAAATTGGAGAACCTACTATAAAGTAGGTTTTTATTATGTTTAAAAAAGTTTTAATTGGAATATGTGCTGGAATTATAAGTGGACTATTTTCAACTGGTGGTGGTATGATATTAGTTCCTGCATTTGTATATTTGTTAAATGTAAAGGAAACAAGAGCTAGAGGAACCTCTGTATTTTGTATATTACCAATGGTTATAACAAGTAGTTTATTTTATTATAAAGATAATTTAATAGATTGGAAAATTGCAATTCTTTGTGCTATAGGAGGAACTATTGGAGGTTTTATAGGTGCAAAATTATTAAAAAAATTACCTGTAAAAGTTTTTAAAATAATGTTTATTATATTTTTAATTTATGCTTCTTATAATATGTTAAAGTAGAAGGGAGAAATATGGTATATATATTAATTGGTTTTGTTTCTGGGATTGTAAGTGGTACAGGTATGGGTGGTGGAACTATATTAATATTTTTACTTACTTTTCTTATGGGAGTAGAGCAACATATAGCACAAGGAATTAATTTAATATTTTTTATTCCAGCATCTTTGGCTTCTATTTTTGTTAATATAAAAAATAATAATTTAAGTTTGAAAAATGGAATAATAATTTCAATCTTTGGAATTTTAGGGGCAATTAATGGTGCAAATATTTCTCTTAATATGGATGTTAATATCTTAAAAAAGAGTTTTGGTATTTTTCTTATTTTAATTACAATAAATGAAATATATTCCATTATAAAACAGAATAAAAAAGCTAAAAATAAACAATAATAAATAAAAAGGAGAGGTGAAGTAAAAATGAAATTTATTAAAGGTGTTATGATTGGTGGTTTAATTACAACAGGTTTAGTTTTAATGTATGCTGAAAGTGGTAAAATGAACAAAAAATCTATGATGAAACAAGGAAAAAAGATGGCTAAAAAAATAGGTATTATGTAAAAAATGGGAGGCATCAAAGAATCTGATGCCTCCCTCCCAAAGCCAATTAGCTCTGGGCTTCCAATAATTGGAGAAAGATCATAAGGCGGATAGCATAGGAGAGGTTTTTATCAATCTCCAAATTATTGGTAAACTTTGGGTTGCAAATAGCAACCTTGTAACGATATTAACATAAATATTTAATTCTGTCAACTAAAAGTTTAAATCTTTAAAATCTTCTTCTTTTAAAAAAGTTTCTTCTTTACAACAATCATCTTTTTTATCAGTTAAATAACAATCACATTTATCATGTTTTTCACCTTTTAGACATTTTCCTTCGTGATGACATTTAGCACAAATTTTTATTTTTTTTGTGTTATTAACCCATATTTGAATAGCATATTCTCTGTTTGGACATAAAGGTCCAAAAACAAATTCTCCGTCTTCATCTGTAAAAGTATGACCTATTGGTCTTCTTTCTTCTTTACCATTTTCACAAACAACTTCAACTAATTTAACAACAGCATTATCTACAGGTTCTTTAAAACAATTTTTAACAACACCATAAATAACATCTCTATTGTCTTCTGGTAAAGTTATATCAAGGTCAAATTGTTTGCCACCAGATATTACACCGTCAACATCTAAAATAGGGCAACAAGGTTTGTTACAATCTTTATCCATAAAACTCATCCTTTCTTTTTAAACAGCATATTAGCTGTTTATATATATTATGTAAAAAATAGATTTAATTTGACAACTTTTGATAAAAAAAGTATTAATAAATATTGTAATGGTTTAATAAATATAGTATAATAAGTATATGTAAGGAGGAGATGTAAAATGGACGAAAACGAGAAAAAAGAAGTAATAGATATAACACCAGAAGAAAACAAAAAAGAGACTACAACAGAAAATGTATCTAAAGAAGAAAAAAGTAATGAAACAAATAAAGACAGAAAAGGTTTAGCAATTGCAGCAATGGTACTTGGAATTGTTTCATTAGTATTATTTTGTATTTGGTATATATCATTACCTTGTGCAATACTTGCTATAATATTTGGTATAATATCAATTAAGTCAAGCAAAAGAGGTATGGCTATTGCAGGTATTTCAACTGGTGCAGTTGGAGCAATACTTATGATTTTACTTTATGTACTTGCTTTTGTTTTAATAGGTGTTGGAACATCTGCAGGAGTTAAAGAAATAATAGAAAATTTTGAAGATTATCAAGATGATTATGATTATCATTATAATTCTTTTGATGATTTATATGAAAACCGTTATGATGATATACTTTAATAGAAAAATAAAAAATACAAAGTTTATTTAAGCTTTGTATTTTTTTGCAAAAAAACAATTAAAATTTAATGGAAAAATTATATATATTGTAGTATAATTAAAATGTGTAAATTAAATTTGGAGGAAAACATATGTCTAAAAAAGAAGAAAAAGTAATTGATTATATAGTTATATGTATAAATGAATTTGCAAAACAATTTAAAATTACAAGTAAAGAAGCATATATTTATTTACGTGATTTTAAAGGAATTGAATTCTTAAAAGAAAATTATGAAGCAGAACATACAGTTAGTCTGTATGATACTGTTGATGATTTAAAACAAGTATGTGTAAAAAATGGAGGAAAGATGAAATGATATTATATCACGGTTCAAATGTGAAAATAAATAAAATTGATTTAATGAAATGCAAACCATATAAAGATTTCGGAAAAGGCTTTTACTGTACAACAATAAAAAAACAGGCAGAGTTTATGGCAGAAAGAGTAGTTAAAAGGCAGGGTGGAAGAAAAGTAGTAAATGTATTTGAATTAAATGAAGATATTTTTAAAGATAAAAATATTAATGTTAGAAGATTTGAAAAGCCTTCAAGAGAGTGGGCAAGATTTATATTAAATAATAGAAATAGAGACTACAAATTTTTAAACAGTAAAGAGTGTAATTTAGATAATAAATATGATTTAGTAATAGGACCTGTAGCAGATGATGATATTATCGTATTATTTAGGACTTTTACAAATGGGCTAATTGGTATAGAAACTTTAATAAAAGAACTTACTTATAAAGAATTAACAGACCAATATTCTTTTCATACTGAAAAAGCTATTAAATATTTGAAAGAGGTGTAGAGTTTTATGGTATTAGAGAAGTTAAATTATTTAGTTGAGTGTATAACACAAGATTTAATAAAATATTTAATGGAAGATAACAAAAATATGACAATGGAAGAGGCAATGGATATTGTCTACAATTCAAAAACATTTGAAAAATTAAATGATTTTGAAACACATTTATACTATGAATCATCTGCATATGTTTATGAATATCTAAAAGAAGAAATGGAAAACAATAAAATAAAAAAATAACAGATAAAGGAAATAAATTTGAAAAAAGAAACAGTTAAATTATTAGAAAAATTATGTAATGAATTAGAAATAAAAATTGAAAAATTATCTTTTGGTTGGGTGTATAAATTATCCAAATCTAATAAAATAAGATATATAACAGGGAATTTTGATATAAATAAAGAAGCGTCTAGCAAAATTGCTTCAGACAAATATGCAACATATGAAGTAGTAAAATCACAAAACTTGCCTATAATAGAACATAAAATGATATTTAACCCAAATGAAAGAAAAAAATATATTGAAAAAGATATTTGGAATATTTGTTGTGATGAATTTAAAGCTAAAAAGAAAGTTGTAGTAAAGCCTAATCTAGGGTTAGAAGGTAAAGGAGTATTTAGATGTAAAACATTGGACGAATTAGAAATAGCAGTAAAGTTTTTACTGGAAAAAAATACTTCAATAAGTATATGTCCATATTATGATATAGAAAAGGAATATAGGGCGTTTTATTTAAATGGGAAAATATTATTAATTTATGAAAAGGAAAAACCTTATATAGTAGGCAATGGTGTAGAAACCATAAAAGAATTAGTAGAAAAATTAAAATTGCCACATAATAAAATAGTAAAAGAAAATTTAGAAAAATTAGATTTAAGTTATATTCCAAATCAAAATGAAAAAATAGAAATTTCTTGGAAATATAATTTAACAGGAGGAGCAACAGCAAGAGTAATAAAAAAAGAAAATTTAATTTATAAAACAATAGAAGAATTAGCAATAAGAACTGGAAAAAGTTTAGACCTTACATTTGCAACTATAGATATAATAAAAACAAAAGAAAATGAAATTTATTTGTTAGAAGTAAATTCGGGAGTTTCAACAAATATTTTTTCTAATATAGTAAAAGACGGAAAAATGATTGAAAGAGAAATATATAGAAAAGCTTTAATAGAAATGTTTAAATAAAAATATCAAGAGGTAAAAAATGGTTAGATATAATTATAATAAATTAGTTAGAGATAGAATTCCAGAAGAAATTAATAATGAAAAAGGAAGAAAATGTAATTACAGAGTTTTAAATGATGAAGAATATTTAAAAGAATTAAATAAAAAAGTGTTAGAAGAAGCAAATGAGTTTGTAGAAGAAAATAGCATAGAAGAATTAGGTGATTTAATGGAAGTTATAAATGCTATTATGACATTAAAAGGTTACAAGAAAGAAGAAGTAAAAGAAACAATGGAAATCAAAAGAAATAAAAAAGGAGCTTTTAATAACAAGTTTTTTTTAGAATATGTAGATGAAGAAAAAAGAAACTTAGAAGAGGAAGAAGAATTAAATAAAAAATATAGAAATAAAGAATAATTGTATTGAACAAATAGATATTTTTGATGTATAATATAGTTATAAAAAAAGAGAGGTATATATAAATGAGTGAAAAAATTTATACAATTGATGAAATTAAAAAAATATTAAATGAAGTATTACAAGATAAACCTGTATATAAGGTGATATTATTTGGGTCTTATGCAAAAAAGCAAGCAACAAAAAATAGCGATGTAGATTTGCTCATAGATACAAAATCAAGATTAAAAGGTTTTGCTCTAATAAAATTAATATGTGAAATTGAAGAAAAATTACAAAAAAATATAGATGGTTTAGAAAAATACGAAATAGAGGAAAACTCATTAATAGATAAAGAAATAAAAAATACAGGAGTGGTTGTTTATGAAAAATAAAGAATATATGTCTTTGAAAAAAATGATAGATTATATAGATAAAGCATTAAGATACACAAAAAATTGTGATTTTGAAATGTTTTCTAAAAATGAGGAAAAAGTAGATGCGACTATATTTGCTATCAGTCAAATTGGTGAATTGGTAAAAAATATAAGCAAAGAAACTATGGAAAAATATCCTAATATAGAGTGGATAATTATAAAAAACTTAAGAAATAAAATTGTTCACGATTATGAAGGGATAAAATTAAATCTTATATGGGATATTATAACTGAGGATATTGTTAAATTAAAAAAGGATTTAGAAAATATATTAGAGGACTGTTAAAAAATAACGAATATTCTCCAAGAACAAGCATATAATTTAAATAGCTTGAACTTGGAGGTTTTTTTATGTTTTTTGTATTTGATAAACAAAAAATAATAACATATTTTGTATCTTTAGTAACAGTATTAGCATTGTTCTTCGTTGCAGGTAATTTGAAGAAAGAAGAGGTAGTAGAAACATCAGCTGGAAATGAAAAGCTACTTCCTATTTATAATGTAGAAACAAAAGAGAAAAAAGTAGCACTTACAATGAATTGTGCTTGGTAACAATTACTTTTATGATAGAAATTGAAAACAAGTTATTTTAGGATTTTTTTAATATTTAAAACAATGATATTGTTAAGATTTATATGAATTTAAAATATCATTGTTTTATTTTATAAAAAGATTAAAAGGTATATGAAATTATTAAAAAATATGATAAAATAAGAAAAAATATAAAGGAGTATTAAATGGAACTATTAAAATATAATAGAAAAGAAAATTTAAATAATAAATTAGTAATTAGAAAAGTAAAATATGAAGATATTGAACAAATTGTTGATATAAATATCAAAGACTGGAAAAAAGTATATAAAGGAATAATAGATGATGAGATTTTGGATAATCTTAATAGAGAAGAAAAAATAAAAAAATGGAGAGAACATTACAATATAGGAAATGTAATTGTTGCAGAAGAAAATGGCACTATATTAGGATATTGTAGATATGATGATAATGTAGTTTATGAAAATACTGATATAGATTCAGAGATTATAGCAATATATGTGGATTGTGATAAGTTGGGAAATGGAATAGGAAAGAAGTTAGTAGAATATGTAAAGAATGATTTGAAAAATAAAAATAAAACTAAAATGGTAATATGGTGTTTGGAGAAAAATCAAAATGCAAGAAAGTTCTATGAAAAAATGGGTGGAAATTTATTATCTGATGAAAAGCATTTTGAAAAAGAAGGAAAAAAATATAAAGAAGTAGGATATGTTTACAATATTAAAGATGATGAATAGGAATTGATAAATATTATAAATTATGCTATATTAATAGCATAGTGTAAGGAGTGATGATACTATGAGTGAAAAAATATATACAATTGATGAAATAAAAAAAATATTGAAAGAATTTTTAAAAGATAAACCTGTATATCAAGTAATACTATTTGGTTCTTATGCAAAACATGAAGCAACAAAAGAAAGTGATGTAGATTTAATAATAGATACAAATGCAGAATTAAAGGGATTTGCACTATTAAAATTAATATGCCAAATAGAAGAAAAATTGAAAAAAAATATTGATGGATTTGAAAAATATGAAATAATAGAAGATTCAGCAATTGACAAGGAAATAAAAGAAACAGGAGTTGTTGTATATGAAAAATAAAGAATATATGTCATTAAAAAAGATGATAGAATATATAAATAAAGCATTGAGATATACTGACGGGTGCGATTTTCAATCATTTTCAAGTAATGAGGAAAAAGTAGATGCAACTATTTTTGCGATTAGCCAAATAGGTGAATTAGTTAAAAATATAAGTAAAGAAACAATGGAAAAATATACTAATATAGAATGGATTATTATAAAAAATTTAAGAAATAAGATCGTTCATGATTATGAGGGAATAAAATTAAATCTTATTTGGGACATAATAAAAAATGATATAGTACAATTGAAAGAAGATTTACAAGAGATATTAGATAATAATAGTTAATTTTTAGAGGTCAAATATGAAATTAGGTATAATAACAGATATACATAGCAATATTATTGCACTAAATGAAGTATTAA